>JAQUAC010000311.1 GCA_028687415.1 Acidocella sp.
AAAGACCCAAGCAAGAATCTCAAGCAAATGGTAGGTGAATTTTTGCAGGGACGCGGCCTGCTCCCGTTCAATCCGATGGACGATCACGACAAACCGCTTTTGCTCATCCTGGACGGGTTGGATGAATTAAGTATGCAGGGGCGCAGTGGGGCAGAAGCAGCCAAGCAGTTGCTAGATGAAGTGAGAAACGCTGTCGGCGTCGCCAATTATACCACGCTGTGCTTACGTTGCCTGATAACCGGCCGTGATCTGGCCGTCCAGGCCGTGGAGCAGGCATTACACCTTGAATCGACTTCTTTGCATCTTCTGCCCTACTGGATTGACGGAGAGAAGGAGACGCCCAATCCTAGTGATCCTGAAAATCTGCTTGAAGAGGACCAGCGCGGCGAGTGGTGGCGCAATTATGGCCAAGCCAGCGGCCATGGCTTCGACAACGTGCCCAAGCCGCTCCGGCATGACCGTCTTCAGGAAATGAGCGGACAACCACTGCTCAACTATTTGCTGGCTGTAATTTATATCCAGGATCCCAAGGCGATCGCAGAGGCCAGCCGGGCCGCCATCTATAGCCGACTTTTGAGCGGCGTATATGATCGTGACTACAATAAAGCACATTTCCCCTTGGGGGGATTGAAGTCAGAAGAATTCTCCTTCGTCCTGGAGAAGATCGCCGTGGCCATCTGGCATGGGGACGGGCGTACTGCTAACCTAGGCGAAATCAAGGCCCACTGTTATGGCTCGCAAGCAGAGCCGTTGTTAGAGCGTGTCCTGGCCGGGGTGGACAAGGGACTCATGCGCCTCTTGACGGCGTTTTATTTCCGCCAAGCCATACAACGTGGTGAAAGCGAGACCTTTGAGTTCACACACAAAAGCTTTGGCGAATACCTGACGGCCCGACATATCGTGGCCACCCTGGCTGAGCTGTACGCGCAATCCCAGCGCAGTGCGAACAGCATGCGTTCAACCTGGAACCTGGAAAACGCCTTGCAGGAATGGATTTCCTTGTGTGCCCCTCAGCCTATGGACGAGTACCTGTACAGTTTTGTCCTGGAGTTGATCGCCGAGGAGCCCGTCGAGACTGTCGGCCAGTGGCAACAACTCTGTGCCCGGCTCCTTGGCATTGTCTTGGACCAGGGCATGCCTATGGGACCGCGTCCCGAAGACCTGACCTTCAAGGCCCAGTGCCAACAGGCACGCAATGCCGAAGCCGCTCTCCTGGCCGTGCACTGCGCCTGCGCCAGCCGGACCGAGACCCTTTCCGAAATGGCGTGGCCCACATCGGGGAGCCTACGGGAATGGTTGTCTTGGCTGGAGCCTGCCGCCAACTCAACTCTGGTTCGTAAGACCCTGTCATATCTGAACATGGCGCAACAGGAGTTGACAGGGGTATCCCTAAGTAGTGCGTACCTCGAGGGGGCGAGCCTCGAAGGGGCGAGCCTCGGGGGGGTAAATCTAGAGGGGGCTAACCTCGAGAGAGCGAACCTCAAGGGGGCGTCCCTCGAGAGAGCGAACCTTGATGGGGCTTACCTCCTGGATGCGAATCTTGATTGGGCGTATCTTGAAGATGCGAACCTTATGGGGGCGTATCTGGAGCGGGCGTATCTCGTGGGGGCGATCCTCTCTGAGGCGAACCTTGAGGAGGCGATTCTCGAGGGGGCGATTCTCGTAGGGGCGGAGCTATGGGGTGCAAACCTCAGGGGGGCACGTATCGGAAGCACAGTTGTCAGCAATGAAATGTTTTTGCGGGCAGATTTTAACGATCCAGCCCTGAGATGCGCCCTCAGTGCCAATGTGGACATAAGCCAGCTCGCATCCTACCGAATAGGGGAGCCGGACGACGACGAAGCCGAAGACTTGGCGAGGCTGATTGAGGAAGGCAGGGCGGCACAGGGAGACGGCTAGTGTCACGACCTCAAAATTCGTCGATATTGTTTTACGGGCATAAGCCCATATTATCTCGGCAAACTCTTGCCGACTATATCGACGAAAAACGCGGACGCGACACTAGGCTTCCGCTTCGGCACTTGCCGGTGGAAAGCGATTTTAATATTTCTTGAGTGGTTTTGAGCTTGTGTGTGGGGGATAGTGTGGGGGGCAAAAATGAAGGGGCTAAGCATTTCTGCGTAACCCCTTGAAATTCCTGGTGCGCCCGGAGCGATTCGAACGCCCGACCGTCGGATTCGAAGTCCGATGCTCTATCCAGCTGAGCCACGGGCGCACGGGCGGAAACTAAAGGCCTGCCGCGTCGCCGTCAAGCGAACTCTGAACCGGAGAAGGCCATGCCCGAATGTCCTGACCAGCCGCGCCTGGTGACGCACGTCAACCAAACACTGGAACCCATCTTTGCCCAGTTCCTCGCGCTCCAGAGACGCCAGTGCCACGACCTGGGCCAGGCCATCGCCGCCGGCGACGCCCAAACCGCCCACCGCCTCGCCCACAGCCTCAAAGGCGCGACGGCCACCTACGAACTGCCTGCCGCCGCCGCCGTCGCCCGCGATATCGAAACAGCCATCCTTCTCAACGACATGGCCTTGGCCGCCAGCCATCTCAAAACGCTGACCACTTATTTTGACGCCCTCGATGTTGTGTTTATCGCGGCACCCGCCTTGCCTCCCGAGTGAAAACGCCGTAACCTTTTATACCGCGCAATGTCTCAAATTTTGCATTGTAACCCGATAACCCCGGAGCCGGCTGATGCGCTTTCTGATCGTGGACGACGATGAAAGCATCATTCTCTTTTTGCGGACCCTGCTGTCCGCCTATGCCGAATGCCTCACGGTCGGCAGCGGCCCGGAAGCCATCCTGGCCTTCGAGGCCGCCCTGGAAGAGAACCGCCCTTTCACAGCCGTTTTCATGGATATCCTGTTGCCCGGCATCGATGGCAACGAA
Source organism: Acidocella sp. (assembly GCA_028687415.1). Lineage (GTDB taxonomy): Bacteria > Pseudomonadota > Alphaproteobacteria > Acetobacterales > Acetobacteraceae > Acidocella. The sequence continues at coordinate 2,887 of JAQUAC010000311.1, forward strand.
GTGGTCCAGGCCCTGCGCCGCATGGAAGAAAACCACGCCCACACCATCGAGCCCTTCAAACTCCTCATGATTTCCGTGCTCACCGACACCCGAAACGTCAGCGAATCCTTCTTCCACGGCCGGGCCGACGCCTATCTGCCCAAACCTCTGCGTCGCGAAACCCTGCTCGCCAAACTGGCTACGCTCGGTCTTTTAAACGACCCGCTCCTGACCCGCTAACCCACACTGCTCCCTTTCGCTGGGCGCCCGCTGCGCCGTGGCCGGATCGTTGCGGCACCAGCCACCCGGCCTGACGGTGCCGCCGGCTCCAGGCCGTCCCTGACACGCGTCCGCTGCTCGTCTGGCCGGTGCTTCTCATGGGGAACCCGCGGCATCGGTCAGAGCCGGCACTCCCGCAGTCGGTCATAGCGCCTGCTCGCGACACGCTCGCCCGCTTCGCTTGCC
>JAQUAC010000312.1 GCA_028687415.1 Acidocella sp.
ATCATGTTCGGCCGGCTCAAAGACTGGCGCCGCGTCGCTACACGCTACGACAGATGCCCCACAGTCTTCGCCGCCGCCATCGCCCTCGCCGCTACGGTTCTGTTTTGGCTATGAGTCCTGAGCCTAGAAACCCGGGTGGACTCAAGAATATCACAAGCATCAGCCTGACCAGCACCAACAAATCACAGGATTGAAACAGATAAAAGAAAGCTGTCCCATAGCATTTTGCAGCGGCCTGCTAAAGCGCAAAGCACATCCCAAAGCGCCGATCGTCAAAACCTATGCGACTTGACGCATCAGCAACTCCGGCAGGGCGGCCAGAACAGCACCGTCGGTAACGCGCCGCACCGTCACATCTTGAGCCGCCGCACCGGTCTCCATCTGCAGGGTGAAGCCACAGCGCGATGTCGCGTATCCCGCATCAGCCACGTCCTGCCTATCCTGGCTGGCCAGAGCGCGGCCGACCACATTGCCCGCGACCACAGCCTCGAGCATCACCGGCAAATGATCATGCATCTGATCGATCGCCCAACCCGTCACCGTGCCGTCATCCGCGATCGCTTCAACATACCCGAGCAACGCGCCAGGCTCGATCTTTGCAGCAGCACGTTCAACAACAGGCGCCAGTGCAATCTCCAAGGCCACCCCTTCTTGCGGCCGGGGCGCACATAAGATCAGCTCAGCTGCGGGCAAATGATCCGGGTAACGCTGATGGAACTCATCCGCATTGTGATATTGCGCACGCATGCCTGGCGCGTCCGCATAGGTCTCCGACCAGCATCCTTCGGCCAGCACGCAATCATGGCTGTCCAACTCGATATGGACATAATCGATCCGCTCCGGCGCATCGCCTTGCGTGATGGTGACTCCATTGACGAGCAACTGCGCCAGCACCAGCTGCCCGCCGATCAGCACCGAATGCCCGGGCGAGACGAACAAATCACGCCGCGGCTGCCCCTCTGCCAGCGCACCAGCGGCGATCCGCACCGGTATTTTCGCCGGATTGCGCATGGCGAAGCGGCGATCATAGGATTGCCGACCCAGCCATTTGATCCGGGAGATACCGCCAAAGTGGGTGACGACCTCATCGCCGATGCAAAGCTCTTCGATCTTCGCCGGGCCGCGCGGCGTCAAAATTTCGGTTCCGCGCAGGAAACAAAGCGGGGCAATCAGCGATTCACCAACGATCGACGTGCCACTTACCGCGGCTCCGATAATTTCATTGCTGCCGCTCAGCTCATTGCCTGTCGGCGAGGTGCTGAAGGCCACGCCTGGCGCGCTCGGCGAGATCGCGTCACGGGTCAAGGTCGTCCCGCTCAGCGTATCATAAGCGGCATGGCCTGCTTCCTTGAACACCAGCTCACCGGCCGCATTAATGGCTATATCGGTGACGCTCGGCGCATAGTGATCGGTGGTATCCGCATTGGCGACAGTGGCGACGTTCGAGATGACGCCTGTGCTGCTGACCGACTGGACGACGAGGTTGAATCCGGGATAGCCGCTGGAGGTATTCCAAGGACCGCTCGGCTGATAGCTGACCGTCTCGAACCCGCCACCGGCAACGCCGACGAAAACTGGGGCCGCTTGGCTCTCCTGCGTCGTACCGCTGCCGACCAACTGGCCGGAACTGTTATATACCTTATAGGTGCCATTATGATAAACATCGCCGGCACCGAAGCCTAGAATGATATCGCCCTGACTATCCACCGCGAGGGAGCCATTCCAGAACGTGCTGGAGGTTGTAACGCTGGCCACGGTAATCTGGCTACCATCCGGCTGGTTGGCGCTATTATAGATCTGCATATAGGTTTGCTGTATGTCATTGGCGCTCCAGGCCACGACATAACCGCCCCCCGGCATGGCGGCGATCGTGCCAACCGGGTTATAAGGCGCAGAACCGCCAGTGCTCCCGGTGCCGGCGGCATTACCAACCTTAAAAGCCGCGGTATTCACGCTTCCATCGCCATTCAGGATGGTGATATCGTAATTGCCGCTCGTCCCGCCCCAGGTCAGCACCGCGATATTGCCCGAAGTTAGGGACGAAATCGCACCGCCGCCCGCCGGATTACCGCGCCCATCCGGGGAATCCCCCGCAGGGAAGGTCAGCCCGGTGGATTGTAGCGTCGTGGAGCCGCCAGGACCAACAATCGCCACCTGCAGCTTGTCAAATACGCCGTAATAGAAGCTGCTCGAGCCGGCATATGGCATCGAACGTCCGGCAAAACCCGCCAGCACGGCGACCTTGCCGTTTGCCATCGCCGCCGTGCCGAGAATGGTCGGGGTGGTGGTATAGGTCGTGGTCGCCATGCGTCCCTCACAAAACGTTAGTTTTTATTAAAAATTACTGCATGTAACAGACTTTGTCAATTCTTCTGACATTAAACTGCCTCGGGGACGCGGGAACGGTTCTGACAGGAGCCTTAAGCCTATTAAGGCTTGTCGACCCGAGGGCATCCGCTAAAAGCGCTGCACTTGACCTTTACCCCGCAACCCAATCCCGGAGGCGCTTGATGTCACTGCCGCCAACCCATATCCCGTTGGTGCACGCTGATCAGGTACGCGCCGACCCAGCCTTCCTGCAAATTCTCGATCGCTTTGGCGGATCGCTGGTGGTTACCGCAGCCCCCGGCCAAGCCATCTGCCTTGGCGCCGAGGGCGGCGGTTTGACAGTGGATGCGACGCGGATCGTCGGCCCCTTCGGTGTCGCCTTTGACGGCGCACGACTTGCCATGACCACACGGCGTTCTGTTGAAGTTTACGCTTTGTCGCGCCGGTTGGCGGCGCCCTATCCGGCCGCGCCTGGGCGTTACGACGCGATCTGCGTACCCATCGGCAGTTGGCGCACCGGCGAGTGCATGCTTCACGAAATCCACCTCGACGGCCCGAGCATCGTTGCCGCCAATACGAATTTCTCCTGCATCAGCCGCACTGATATGCGCGCCAGCTTCGAGCCGCTCTGGCGGCCACCCTTCATCTCCGCGATGATGCCGGAGGACCGCTGCCATCTCAACAGCTTCGCCACGGATGCGCAGGGACGCGTTCGCTTCGTGACCGCCTTCGCGGAAACCGACACGCCGCGCGGCTATCGCGATGGCCCGCTGGCGTCCGGCGTGATCATCGATGTGATGCACGACACGATCATCGCCAAGGGGCTCGGCATGCCGCATTCGGTGCGGCTCTATGACGATAAGCTTTATATTCTGGATTCCGCCACCGGTTCGCTCTGGCGCATGGACCTTGAAACCCGCGCGGGCACAGCGATGGCGCACCTGCCGGGATTCACCCGCGGCATGTGTCGGATCGGCGATCTCCTTATCATCGGCATCT
>JAQUAC010000313.1 GCA_028687415.1 Acidocella sp.
GTCTGAACGACATTCTCACCGCGATAGCTGAACCGCGGATCAAGGGCCGGGCAGAACCGTGAGTAAGTGTCTACGACCGTCAAAACCCGGAGCTTCTGGCCAGTTGCCAGCTGGTCGTGGACAAAATCCATGCTCCAGATCTCATGCGGCCGGGTGGCCTGGCACCGATCCTCCCGGAGCTTGGCCTTCACACGCCGCTTCGGGATCTTGTTTCGAAGCTGCAAGCCCAGAGCTTTGTAAATCCGATAGGTCCGCTTCATGTTGACCTCCCATGGGATTTCGGACGCGACGTTTTACACCTGGCGCTCGAAATACGGTGGGATGGAGGTGTCTGACTGATCTCCTTGATGCGAGCCGTAAGCCCAGCCTGATCGCGGCGGCAGGATCTGTAGTGATAGGTCGCCCGGGTCGCCTCCAGGGTCCGGCAGGCACGCCGGATCGATACGCCCCACTCACCACAAAGCTCCGCCACCAGCTCACGTTTGCGACCAGGCTTTACAGTTTTCGGCGGATGACATCCTGCAACATCTCACGGTCCAAGGACAAGTCCGCCACCAGCTTCTTCAGCTTCGCGTTCTCATCTTCCAACTGCTTCAGCCGGCGCATCTCAGGCGGACTCAGGCCCTCGTACTTCTTCTTCCAGTTGAAATACGTCGCTTGGCTAATCCCAGCCCGCCGGCAGATCTCCGCTACCGGATGCCCCTCCGCACCCTGCTTCAAAATGAACGCCTTCTGGGCGTCCGAAAACTGCGATGCCTTCATCCTCTCCGCTCCTCCCAGCCCAGGGGAAAATAGCAGAAAACTCTAATTTACAATGGTCCAGTTTCCGGGAAGCAGATCAGGTGGAGAGCGGTCGGGCGCGTTTTGGGCACTTACCTCGGAAAGCCGCCATTGCCGTAGTGCCTCATAATTCGTAGGGTGGGCGTAGCCAAGTAAAACCCTTCAACCGGGATACGATTCGAAGGCGTTGGATAGCGATGCACTCCCCCATCCTAGGTTGTTCGAAAAATTATTTTTACGGAAATTTGATAGGTGGCAAATTGCATATCTTTATGGATGAGAGCGGAACTTTTTCAGGCGGTGATGCGAATTCGATCAGCGTCGTTGGGGGGTTGGCTATCCCGGACGGAAAGCTTGACGTCATCCGAAAGAAATACGCGAAGATTCGGAAAGCCCTTCCTCTTGACAAGGGAGAGGTAAAAGGGCGCGCCCTAAATGAGAAGCAGATCAACGATGTGGTAACCATGCTGACTCGGAACGAGGTTATATACGAGGCCACGGTTACAGACAGAGGGCTATATTCTGAATCGGATGTTATCGCGTTCAAGAATAAGCACGCAGATGCTGTAACAAACCGGCTCGATCTATTCGCCGAACCGGATAGAACTGAGGTTCGAGCCGCTATCGAAGAAATGAGGAAAACAAGTATCCCTTTGTACATCCAAGCACTGCTTACATTTGAAACATTGCAAAGTTTAATCAACAATATTCCCAGCTACTTTTCTCAGAGGCGGCCTCAAGAATTGGGGCAGTTTGTGTGGGTGGTGGATGGAAAAGATCGTAGGAAAGAGACCAAGTGGGAAACATGGTGGTCTTGGTACGCGTGTGGCGCACTTCCTAATATGTCAAAGCATTGTCCGGCGCCGAGCTTTGAAAAGGGGGATTATTCTTATTTCAATAAATTCAGACGCGTTGATGGAAATGATGTTGGTGTCGATGTTAGGCTTTTGATGTCGAATCTAACGTTTTCTTCGGACGTGACACCGGAGCTTGAATTGATCGACATCGTGACAACAGCCACTCGGCGCGCCCTAAAAGGGAGTTTGCAGGCGTCGGGGTGGGAGGGGCTTTCGAAGTTGATGATTCATCGAGTGGGCGAGCCATATCTACGTTTCATTAGCCTTGAGCAGGCGCACACGCCGAAGCATGAAGCATACACGGATATTAGGCGCAGAGTTGACTACGGTGAGATTATAAATAAACAATTTTCTACCGGAGGAAAATTAATGTTGGCACCGCAGTTCCGACTTCCTCCCCCCTAGAAAACCCACGGGAGGAACCCCGGCCCTGGCGGGGTGAGACTCCCCGGCATGATCGGGATGAGCGCCGCCACCGGCAAGGCCCTGGGTGATCTGGCGCATCTGCGCCAGTCAATCCGGGATATATTAACGACGCCCAAGGGCAGCCGGGTGATGCGCCGTGGCTATGGCAGTGATCTGTTCGAGCTGATCGACGCGCCGATGAACCGCGAGACGCTGATGAACATCTACGCGGCGGCGGTGGAGGCGCTGCTGGCCTGGGAGACGCGGCTGCTGGTCACCCGCGTGGTCAGCGCCAGCGCCGCCCCCGGCAGCATCACCCTCGATGTCTACGGGCGGTATCTGCCCAATGGCCAGGACATTATCGTCTCCGGCATCACGGTGAGCAGCTGATGGCTGGCACCCTGACCACGGTCGACCTCTCCCAGCTGCCCGCCCCGGAGGTGGTGGAGACCCTCAGCTTCGAGACCATCCTGGCGGAGATGCTGGCCGATCTGCAGGCGCGCGACAGCGCGTATAGCGCGCTGGTGGAGTCGGACCCGGCCTATAAGGTGCTGGAGGTGGCGGCCTATCGCGAGGTGCTGCTGCGCCAGCGGGTCAATGACGCCGCCAAGGCGGTGATGCTGGCCTATGCCGCCGGCACCGATCTCGACCAGATTGGCGCCAATTACGATTGCGCCCGCCTGACCATCACCCCGGCCGATAACACCGCCATCCCGCCGAAGCCAGCATTGTTGGAAGGGGATGAGGCCTACCGCGCCCGCATCCAGCTCTCCCCGGAAGGCTATAGCTGCGCCGGGCCCGCCGGGGCGTACAGCTATTTCGCCAAATCCGCTTCGGGCGATGTGCTTGATGTCGGGGTGGATCAGCCCCAGGCGGGCACGGTGCGGATCTCGGTGCTGTCGCGCCGCGGCAATGGCGCCGCGCCGCAAGCCACGCTGGACGCGGTCACGGCGGCACTCAATGACGAAGATGTGCGCCCGCTCTGCGACATGGTGGTGGTGCAGTCGGCGACCATCCTGAGCTACAGCGTGCGGGCGGCGCTGATCGTGCTGCCCGCCGCCGACCAGGCGGGGATACTGGCGGCGGCGCAAACCGCCTGCCAGGCCTATGCGGATGCGACGCACGGCATGGGCCGCAGCGTCACCCTGGCCGGGCTGCTCGGCGCGCTGATGGCGGCCGGGGTGGTGAATGTGGCGCTGCAAGCCCCGGGCCTCACCGCCGATCTGATTAGCACCGACACCCAGGCGCCGTATTGCACCGGCATCAGCCTCAGCATTGGCGG
>JAQUAC010000314.1 GCA_028687415.1 Acidocella sp.
GAATTCGCGTAAAGTGCTGCGCGATGTGGGCGCGCGGTACTCGCCAGCGTGCAGGCAGCCGGGCGTGTCGCAGCCTTGGCTAGGGACAGTTGGGTCAGGGGCGTAAGCGCGTGGCTTGCGGCTTGCGGAAAACATGGCCTTAATGTGCGTGCTCGCCCGCAATTGGCAACACGCAAGGTGGAGCAATTATATGCATTTCGGGCACAAGCAGTATGCATGGAAGAACAGGATTACACATGACAACCAGATATGAGCGGATTGGCACGACGTTGCGGACGGTTTTCGCCCCGGCGCAGCTTGAGATCACCGATGAAAGCACCAAGCATGCGCGCCATGCCGGGCGGAACGGCATCTCCGGCGGCGAGACGCATTACCGGGTTACGATGGTTGCCGAATCCCTGGCCGGGCGGAGCCGCGTCGAGCGCTCGCGGGCGGTGCATGAGGCTTTGGACGCGGAGTTCAAAACCGGACTGCATGCACTCTCCCTCACCCTACGTACGCCGGAAGAGGCTGCTTAGCCGCATCTACTCCCTGCCGTAAGTGTCATCGTAGCGGACGATATCGTCTTCGCCGAGATACGCGCCGGACTGGACCTCGATAACGGTCAGCGGGATTTTGCCTGGATTGTGCATGCGGTGCATGCTGCCCTGTGGCAAATAGATGCTCTCATTCTCATGCACGAGGCGTGTTTCATCGTCGCAGGTGACGGAGGCGCAGCCCGCGACCACCACCCAATGCTCCGCGCGGTGGAAATGCTTTTGCAGCGATAATCTTTGCCCAGGCCAGACGACGATGCGTTTGACCTGGAAGCGGTCGCCATGGATCAGGCTCTCATAGAAGCCCCAGGGGCGGTAGGTGCGGTTATGCGTATCCGCCTCCGGCCGCTTCTGCGCCTTCAGCCGGTCGACGATTTTCTTGACGTTTTGCGCATGGTCCTTGTGGGCGACGAGAACGGCATCCTGTGTCGTCACTACAACTAGGTCGCGCACGCCGAGCAGGGCGGTGAGAATGCCGTCGCTGCGAGCGTAGCTGTCATGTGTCCCCTCCAGAATGACATCGCCTTGCGCGAAATTGCCGTTCTCATCCTTCGGGGCGATCTCGAAAAGGGCTGACCAGGAGCCGACATCCGACCAGCCGATATCGGCAGGCACAACCACGGCCTTGGTGGTTTTTTCGGCGATGGCGTAGTCGATGCTGATATCCGGCGCGGTGCTGAACGCTTCCAGGCCCAGGCGGATGAAGTCGAGATCAGTCGTGCGGGCCTGCATGGCGGCGCGGACTGAGGCAAGTACATCCGGCGCCAGAGCCTCCATCTCGGCCAGGAGCAGGCTGGCCCGGAACATGAACATACCGGAGTTCCACAAATGCCCGCCTGTGGCTAGAAGGTCGGCGGCGGTTTTGGCATCCGGCTTCTCAAGGAAGCGGGCGACTTGAAATACGCCGGGTAGCCCGGCCATCTCATCGCCTTGTTCGATATAGCCATAGCCGGTTTCCGGCGCGGTGGGGTGCATGCCGAAGGTGACGAAATATCCCGCGCGCGCGGCGGTGGCGGCGGCTTGCAACGCCGTGTTCAGGGAGGTGAGGTTGGTAATGGAGGCATCAGCGGCCATGATCCACAGCACGGCCTCTGGATCTGCCTCTGCCGCCAGCAGGGCGGCGGCGGCAATGGCGGGGGCGCTGTTGCGGCCCACGGGTTCAAGCAAAATCTGAGCGTTACGGATGCCCGCATCGCGCAACTGCTCGGCGACGACGAAGCGGTGGTCCTGGTTGGTGACGACGATGGGATTGCTGAATGCCGGCGAGGCGGCGCGCAGGGCGGTTTCGGCGAGCATGGAACGGTTGGAGATCAGGGGCCAGAACTGCTTCGGGAAACTCTTGCGTGAAACGGGCCATAGTCGCGTTCCGGAGCCGCCGGACAGAATGACCGGAACAATTTTGTTCCCAGACTCGATGAGGTCCATGACATATCCCGTTATTGTACCTGCAATTAATCTTGCGGCTTGGAGAATGTCCAGGGAGGCGGCACACTCTCCTCATGACCGAATCGCAGCACCGCGTCCGCCTGGGAGATTTGACCGTCTCCGCCTTCTCCAACGCGGTTGAGATACGCCCCGTTATCCTGCTGCCATTGGGTAGTCATGAAGATCATGGCCCGCATCAGCCCATGGGCGACTATATTTTGGCGGATGTGCTGGCTGAACGCATCGCGCGGCGGGCGACGGAGGCGGGGACGGCCACGTTCGTCGCGCCCTGCCTGCCGTTTGGTGTTGCGGATTATTTCAGTGCGAGCCCGGGAGGGCTGGCGCTGACTGCGGGGCATTTCCGGGGCGTGCTGAGTGATCTGCTCGACGGCCTGCTGCGGCATGGGCTGGATAAAATTGTCATCCTGAATGGCCATGGCGGCAATGTGCCGGTCATTCATGATGTGACACTGGAGATAAAACGCACCCGTGGACTAGTGATTCCCTCTTTCTATTTGTGGAAGATCGCCCGGCAGTTGATGGAGCGGCGGATTAGCGATGGGCGGGAGCGATTCGGCCATGGCGCCGAGCCGCTGTTGTCGCTGAATCTGGCGTTGCGTGGGGAGGCTGTATCGCCCGAAGCTGGGGAGGCTGAGCAATACCCAAGGATGCTGGGATTGCCGGTGTCAGGCTTTGGCACGCTTGATTTCGAGGGGCTGACAGTGGAGGCTCCGGTGGAGTTCGATATGGTGCCGCGCGATGCCATAGCCCCGGCATGGGCGGCAGGCTCGGCGGCGCTGGGCGAGGATGTCGCCGAGGCGCTGGTCGCGGCGGGTGCGAGGTTTGTTGCTCAGGTCAGCACCGATGTCGGTTGAAGCCTTCAGCCAAGTGCTTCCCTTTGCCGGAGCGTTGATCAGTTTCGCAGTGTTTCCCGGCCTCGCGCCGCGATTCTGGCACAATAATATGGGCAAGCTCATCGGTGCCTGGGTGGCGCTGGCTCTGGCGCAGCAGGCTCTGGCGCGCGGCGCGGGGGGAGCGGCGGTCTGGTTCGGGCAGGTCATGGCTGCCGAGTATCTGCCGTTCATGCTGCTGTTGTTGGCGCTGTATGCTCTGGGTGGTGGCATTTCCATAAAAGGCGGGCCGTGGGGGCGGCCGCTCGGTAACGCGCTGCTGCTGCTGTTGGGCACGTTCCTGGCCTCGATCATGGGCACGACCGGCGCTGCCTTGCTGCTGATTCACCCGTTGCTGGCGGCCAATGGGCACAGGCGGGAGCAGCGGCATCTGATCATCGCCTTCATCATTCTGGTGGGCAATTGCGGCGGTGCGCTCTCCCCGCTGGGTGACCCGCCCTTGCTGGT
>JAQUAC010000315.1 GCA_028687415.1 Acidocella sp.
GGGCGGAATGAGAAAGACCCGCTTCATCGGAGAAGCCCGAACCCAGATCGCCGCCTACCTGTCGGCGGCGGCGTACAACCTGCTGCGAATTGCGAAATTGCAGAGCGCGGGGAGTGCGGCATGAAGTGGCACCCGGAATTGGGCGAAAGCCCATTCCCCGGCCCATTCGACGGGCATCAAAACGGGATTGGGAAGCCAATTCCGGGAATGAAGTCATGAGAAATCAAATAGCGAGGGCCCCGGCTGGCGCGGTTTCTCGGGGTTTTGCATCGGCCTGTTAGGCAGCGCGCATTTGTCGCTTCGGCGGGCATTCCCGTCGCAGACAAGGCGTGCCGGGGAGGCGACGTAAGCAACGGTGCGGAAGTAGCGGCTCCCGACCGCTTGGGTATCCGGGTTTTATGCAGAGTATGACGCGGGGTGCGATGTCGCTGTTGCCGTGCGTGCATTCAATGTTCGCCGCACATTCGCCCTCCGCCGGAGAAACCAGGGGGCCTTCCATTATTTATCCTCCGCGGGCGAATGAATTCGCCCCTACGTATCCCGCCAGTGGGGTAGCCGGCGCGCCGCAGTGGCTTTGCACCGCAATGCGGTGACACCGCACCAGCTGTCAATGCCCCGCTTCACCTCCATCAAGGAACTGGTTGAACAGGGTGGGGTATATATCTCACCTGACTCCCGGAATCCTTGAATGAAAACGCCCACTCACACCCTCCGCGTCGTCTTCGCACTGAGCATGCTCGCGTGTTCCGTCATCCTGGTGCTCTTCGTGCGCGGCCGGGCGGCATGGACAACGGAGTTCTGGCTGCAGCTGGCGGCGGCGTCCGTCGCCCTCTGTGCGGCAGTCTGCTTCGTGGCGTTTCGCCAAGGGAAGATGCGGCTTGTGGATGTTCCGCTGTGGCTCTTTGTGCGCCTCTTCATGCGCCAGCTGGCAACCGTCTACGCGGTGTCGGCGGTGGCCATCACGGGCGTCGCGCTGGCAATCATCTATGCAATCACGCGTTCGGGGCCAAACGCGCTGGCGCTGGCCGTGCTCGCCGGGCTGTGGTTGTCGCTTTGGCTGGCGCCCGGCATTGCGTCCGTCACCACTTGGCGCAAGCTGCGCAGCTGAGCAGTGTGGGACACTGCGCCCATGAACGATAACACCGCAACGGACGACGGCGCGCCCGTCACATGCGCTACCTGCAGGGCCTGCTGCTGCAAGCTGGAGGTCATGCTGATGGGCGATGACGACATTCCGACGCGCTTCACGCTGCGCGACCAGTGGGGCGGCTGGGTGATGCGGCGGCTCGATGACGGCTGGTGCGCCGCCCTCGACCGCCAGACCATGCTGTGCACGATCTATGAGCGCCGGCCTTTCATCTGCCGCGAATTCCAGGCGGGGGAATACGACTGCCTGGAGGAGCGACGCCAGCTTGTCATCCTGAAACCTGTTTAGTTTGCGTTATGTGTGGTGGCGTACAGACAGGCTGGCGGCGGCGTGTCAGCCTGTCGGCAATCCGCGTAAAAGAACACGGCACTTTTCCCTCAACCATCGCCACCAGAGATTCATTTGAAAAAAACAACGTCAGACCCCCGTAGTAACGATCTCATCGCCGCCCTGTGGGACACGGAAGAACACAGCTGGTTGCCGCAGCTGGAGGCGATCGACATGCCACTGGGAGAGGTGCTGTTCGATTCCGGTGACACGCTCAAATACGTCTACTTTCCAACCACCGCCGTTATCTCGCTGATGTATGTGCTGGAGAGCGGCGCAACGGCCGAAACCGCCGTGGTCGGGCACGAGGGTGTTGTTGGCATCTCACTGTTCATGGGCGGTGAAAGTGCCCTGAATAGCGCCGAGGTGAGGATTGCCGGCAACGGTTACCGCCTGAAGGCCGACACCCTGATGGAGGAGTTTCAGCGTTGCGGGGCCGTGCAGCACCTGTTGCTGCGCTACACCCAGGCCTTGCTGGCGCAGATGTCGCAGACCGCGGTGTGCAATCGTCACCATACCGTCGATCAGCAACTGTGCCGCTTTCTGCTGCAAAGTCTGGATCGTTTGCAGGGCAATGAGATCGCCATGACCCAGGAGCTGATCGCCAACAGCCTTGGCGTGCGCCGCGAAGGCGTCACCGCTGCCGCCACTGGCCTTCAGAAAGCAGGGCTGATCCGCTACGCTCGCGGGCAGATCTCGGTGCTCGACCGCGAGGGGCTGGAGGAGCGCAGTTGCGAGTGCTATGCCGTGGTCAGGGACAAATACGAAGAGGTGCTGTCCGGTACGGTGGACGACGCGGTGTGTCCGCTCAAGGCGGACGCCCCGGCAGCCCAACGGTAATCCGCTAACACTCCACCGCCCTGGCAAGCATCGCCGCGCCGTCGGCGCACGCAGCCCTGTCAGTGCAGATGCCGACCCGGGCGCGCAGGGCAATGGGGTGGCCATCGATGCGCAGGGGGCGGGTGCTCAGGGCGACAAGGGCCTCGCCCAGTCGCTGCACGCCCTCGGCGGAAGCATCAAGCACCGCGCCAGACCCGGCCCAGGCCAGGGTTTCCGGCCGAAAGTCGGCAATCAGCACGGCAAAGCCCTCTCCATGGCGGGCCACGCCGTTGCAGTCGCTCTGCACCCCCTGCAAACGCTTTCCGGTTTCCACCATGACCCGCTCGGCCATCGCGGCACCATGGCGGGCGGCGATGTCGTCGAGGGGTTCCACGACCAGGTGGAGCACGGCAAAGGGGTAGCCAGCGATGGCAGCATGCTGGAAGAGGTGCTGCAGACGATCCAGAAAGAGACTCAGGCTGAGCAAGCCGGCAGCGTTGTCGAAGAACAGACGGCGGCGCGCTTCTTCTTGGGCGCCGCGGCTGCTGCTCACATCGGTGATGAAGCCTTCGAGGCCAAGGAATTCGCCACGGCTGGAGTGGATTCCGCGCCCCTGCTCCCACACCCAGCGGGTCTGACCATCCCGGTCGATGATGCGGTAGCTGAGCTCGTAGCGTTCGCGTCGGGCCAGGCGCATTTGTACGTAGTTCCACACGAAGTCGCGGTCTTCGGGGTGGATCATTTCGGCAAAGCTGGCGGCGTGGTTGTCGACGAGCTCCAGCGGAGTGTAGCCGGTCAGCTCGAAACAGCCTTCGCTGACGAACTCCATGGTCCAGTGCCGGTCGTTCTGGCCGCGGTAGATCATCCCGGGCAGGTTGTCGAGCATGGTGTGCAGGCTGCGCCGCTGTGCGCGCAGGGCTTCTTCGCTGCGCCGGCGCTGGTCGATGTCAAGGAGCAGGCCGACGATGCCGGTCTCGCCGCTGGCT
>JAQUAC010000029.1 GCA_028687415.1 Acidocella sp.
AGTACATGAAGTCCAATCCGGCGGATGCGGACGCGATCATCGGCAAGGCTTGGGGCATTGCCACCGGCGACGTGCCAGGCCAGCTCGCCGGGGTGCAGAACCCGCCACTCTCCGAGATGCCCTCGGTGCTGGCCAAATCCGACAAGCTGCCATCCTTCTATGTCAGCAACCCGGTAATCGGACAGCTGCTGAAGAATGAAGGCCAGATCACCGCAATTCCGCCAGTTGAGGATACTTACGACGCCAGCTTCGTCGACGCACTGGCGGCGCAGGCAAAATGAGCGCCGCCCCGCTCTTCCGCTACAAGGACGGCGCGCTGCCGAATATCGCGGCACTCACCTATTGCTTTGCCGGCTACGGGGCGGGGCTGTACCTGATCACCACCAGCTCCTGGCTGCTGAACGCCGCCGGCACGCTGCTGCTCGCGCATGCCCTCATCGTTTCCGCCTATTTCATCCACGAATTCGCGCATGGAGCGATCTTCTCCAAGCCGCAGCTCAACGATGCGATGGGCGAGGTGATGGCGTGGATCACCGGCGCGTGCTTTGCCTCCTATCAGGGACTGAAGGAGAAGCATCTGCGCCACCATGCGGACCGGCTGGATGTCGTGACCTTCGACTACCGGGAGTTTCTCGCCCGCCAGCCGGGCTTCGTCCGTGGCATCGTGCTTGCGCTGGAATGGGCTTATATCCCGGCGGTGGAAATCCTCATGCATGGCTTCGTCATCGCCTCGCAGTATAAGAGCGGAGACGCCGCACGGCAGCGGGCCACCAGTATCATGCTGGCCATACGGATCACGTTTTTTGTGGCATTGGCCTGTATCTCCCTGAAGGCGGTGCTGTTGTACGCGGCTGCCTATCTGTTGTTCCTTCAGGTGCTGCGCTTCGAGGATGCGTTTCAGCATACGTTCGAAGTGTACGCGACCACCAGCCTCGCCCCCGCCCCGGTGGAGATGGTACGTGACCGCGCCTATGAGCATGCCAACACCTACACCAACATTCTCTCCAACATGCATCCACTGCTGAACCTGATGGTGTTGAATTTCGGTTACCACAACGCGCACCACGCCCGCCCGGCCGCCCCTTGGCACCAATTGCCGGACTTGCACGCCAAGCTCTACGGCGCTGACATGACCCAGGTACTGCCCGCGCGCACGCTGCTGGCCAGCTACCACAAGCACCGCGTGCGCCGCGTGATGCAGCTGGATTACGGCCATGTCGCCCCCGCTGGTGACCGCGCGGACAGTTTCGTCGGCGCGGTCGGCGTCTCCTTCCTCACGGCGGTCTGATGACGCAGGTCCGAAAATTTTGGCCGCTCCTCACCGGCACCTACACCTATGAGAAGACGGTCTCCACCCGCAATATTGGCCATGGCGTGATCATTGAGGCGCCAATCCTGGCGTATCTGGTGGAAACCGCGAATGGGCGGATCCTGTATGATGTAGGCTGCGACTACCGAAAACTCGACGACCCGGAAGCCCGCGCCGCGCATTACGGCGGCTTCGCCTTCGGCCCGCCCGCCATGCCGCCAGAGGATAGGCTGCCCGCGCGCCTCGCGGCACTTGGACTGAAGCCGGGGGATGTGGACGCGGTGTTTCTCGGGCATCTGCATTTCGACCACGCCGGGGGGCTGCATGATTTCTGCCATGCCGAGCTGCATGTACATGAACGCGAACTAGCGGCAGCACGAGAGCCGGCGGATGCCGCGTATTTCGCCGATGAGATCGCCACGCCACAGCGTTGGCGCTGCACCTGTTGCGATTACGATCTGGTGCCAGGCGTGCGCGCCATTGAGACACCGGGGCACACGGCGGGGCATATGTCCATGCTGATCGAACTACCTAAGGGGCGCCCTATTCTCCTCTGCGGCGATGCCGCCGACCTTGAGGAAAACCTGGACCAGGAGATTGCTCCAGGATTGTGCTACCACGATGACGAAACGGAGGCGCTCGCCTCCATAAGGCGGCTGAAGGCATTGGCGGCGGAGACGGGCGCGGAACTCTGGCCCAATCACGACATGACATTCTTCCGCGCCCGGGACCGGTTCCCGCAATGGATGGAGTAGAGCCCATGGAAACCGTACAGGAAAACAGCATAACGCTGCCGCCCGCCACGTTGCCGCATTTACATAACCGCACGCCACTATGGACCGTGCGCGGCAGGATCAACAAGCGGCTGTACCAGCTGATTGCCCTGGCCAGCTTTCTGCTGCTGCTCGGGCTTTGGTGGGGCATTAGCGCCAGCGGCGTGGTCGATCCGCTTTTTCTACCGGGACCAGGGGCGGTGGCGCAATGCTTTGTCTCCTGGCTTTTCGACCAGGATCTGCTCAACGATACCGGCATCAGCCTGTACCGCGTATTCGCGGGCTTCGGGCTCTCAGCGGTCATGGCCGTGCCTCTCGGGCTCTATATCGGTGCGTATCAGCCGGTGCGCGCCTTCTTCGAGCCGCTGATGGAATTCTCCCGCTATCTGCCGGCCGTTGCCTTCATACCGCTGGTGATGCTCTGGGCCGGCATCGGTGAAGGCTCCAAGATTTCGCTGATCTGGATCGGCACCTTCTTCCAAATGGTGCTGATGATTTCTGATAACGTCTCGCGTGTGCCGCTCTCGCAAATAGAGGCCGCCCGCACTCTGGGCGCTACGAACACCGAGGTAGTACACAAGGTACTGCTGCGTTCAGCCATGCCCGCGATCTTCGACACGCTGCGCCTGACTCTGGGTTTTGCCTGGACGTATCTTGTGGTTGCCGAAATGGTCGCCGCGAATTCTGGCCTCGGCTACGCCATTTTGCAGGCGCAGCGTTTTCTACAGACAGAGCGCATCTTCGTCGGCATTATCGTCATCGGGGTGATCGGCCTCGTCACCGACCAAACCCTGCGCTGGGTGCACCGCAAACTATTTCCCTGGGCAAAACAATGAGCACGCTGTTTGTCTCCCATCTGTCAAAGCGGTTTGACGCGTTCGAGGCGCTGCGCGATATTGACCTCACGCTGCAAACCGGCGAGTTCGTCGCCCTGGTCGGCGCCTCGGGTTGCGGCAAATCCACACTGCTGCGCATCATCGGCGGGCTTGAGACACGCTCCACCGGGCGGTTGGAGGTAGATGGCAAGCCCATTGCCGGGCCGGGGCATGATCGCGCGATGGTGTTCCAGGATTACAGCCTCTACCCGTGGCTCACCGTGGCGCAGAATGTGCGTTTCTGCCGCGGGCTGAAAATATATTCGAAAAACCAAAGCAGTTCGGAAATCGATGATTCGATCCGCCGCTCCAATCTGCTGATCGACCTTATGGGCCTCACACGCGTGCGCGATGCGCGGCCAAATCAACTCTCCGGCGGCATGCGCCAGCGCGTGGCCATTGCCCGCGCGCTGATGGCGCAGCCAGATTTTCTGCTCATGGACGAGCCCTTTGGCGCGCTGGACACACAGACGCGCGAGGTGATGCACGACCTCGTCCTGCACGTGAAAGCTACCGAGCGCAGCGCTTTTTTATTCGTCACGCATGATGTGGAGGAGGCCGTGTATCTGGCCGACCGCGTGATCGTGCTGGCGCCAAACCCTGGCCGCGTCGACAGCGTGTGGCCGATAGACCTGCCCGCGCGCCATCAATCTCTGAAAATGACGCCGGAATTTCTGCACATCAAGCGCGAGATCACCGACCGCATCCGCGCCACCTCCGGTATGTATAGTGATCTTGCGGCATTGCAGGCGTTGAGTGGCGGAGCGTGAGTCTGCTCATCGAAGCCACGCCATATGCCTGGCCGCATGACGGCGCGCTGCGGCCAGAGACGACGGCGCTGATCATCATCGATATGCAGCGCGATTTCTGCTCGCCGGACAGCTACATCGCCGCCATGGGCTATGACATCGCACCAGCACGGGCCATCATCCCCGGCATCGCGCGGCTGCGCACGCGGGCACAGTGCTGGGGGGCGCTGGTGGTGCAGACACGCGAAGGCCACAGGCCTGACCTCTCCGACCTACCGCGGCAAAAAGCCTGGCGCTCCACCCAGGCAGGGCCTGGCATCGGCGCCAAAGGGAAACTTGGGCGGTTCCTCGTGCGCGGCGAACCAGGTTGGGAAATCGTGCCAGAATTGGCCCCAGAACCGGGAGAGATTGTCATCGACAAGCCTGGATACAGCGCTTTTTACGCGACTGATCTGGCGCGCGTGCTGGCGGTAGCCGGCACGCGGCACCTCATTCTATGCGGGCTGACCACCGATGTGTGCGTGCACTCCACCCTGCGCGACGCGGTGGACCGTGGCTATGAATGCCTGGTGGTGGAGGATCTTTGCGCCGCGACGGAACCGGAGAATCACGCGGCGGCGCTGCGCAGCATAACCACCGAGGGCGGAATTTTCGGTGCCGTGGTCACGGCGCAGGTGCTTCTCAAAGGCCTATCGCCTCCTTGAAGCGCCCATAAGCCACCCGGGCGGCGACACCGGCGGGCCAGAATGCATGCAACGGAATTGTGCGGATGCCGCTGACGGGCATGGCCAATTCCTCCGTGCGGGCGCCAAGAATACGCGCCGCGATCTGCTGGCCCATTGCTGTCATCAGCGCCACACCGCGCCCGTTGCAGCCAAGGCAGGCGATCACCCCTTCGGCGGGCTCATGCAGATGCGGATAGTGATCCGCCGTCATGGCAAGCTGGCCATTCCAGAAATGCGTCCAGTCGACATCTTGCGAAGCGGGCCATAATTTTTGCGCATAGGCCAAAAGATAGCGGAAATCGCGCCGGTTGCTGGTATCGCGCGAGGGGCTGCGTCCGCCCATCAGCAAGCGGTTACCGTCATCAACGCGGAAATAAACCGTGATGTCGGCCTGCTCGTACAGCACAGACCGCGCTGGCATCACCGTAGCGGCAAGCTTCATGGATAACGGCTCACTCGCCGCGATCATGCTGAAGACCGGCACCATACTGCGCGCAAGCCCCGGCCAAAGTCCAGACTCATAAGCGTTAGTGCACAGCACTACATGTTCCGCATGCAGCGTGCCGCAGGCCAAAGAGACGACCCAGCCATTGCCCGCACGCGCGAGTGCCTGCACCCGGCTACCGGTATACAACTTGGCACCGGCGCGCTGCGCCGCCATGGCCAGACCACGCGCATAGCCGAGCGGATTCACATCACCACCCCGCGGGTCGAACATCGCTCCCAGATAATAAGGCGTGCCAGTCCGGGCTGCCACCTCCGGCGCATCAAAATATTTCACGGGCGCACCGTGCGACGCATAATCATCGGTCAAATGTTTAGCTGCATCCGCCTGTTTTATGGTTTTCACCGCCCGCAGCGTGCCGCCGCGCCGCCCCGCGCATGCGATACCGTGTTTCTCAATGATGGAGAACACCAGATCCGGCGCCATACCGGACAGAGCAATCATGCGCGCCCCCAGATTTTCGCCATAATCGCGCAGAATTTCAGCAGGCGAGTGCTTGAGTCCGGGATTAACCTGCCCGCCATTGCGGCCTGACGCACCCCAGCCAATTTCGTTTGCCTCAAGCAACGCAACATCCACCCCCAGTTCAGCAAGATGCAGCGCCGCCGACAGCCCGGCAAACCCGCCTCCAATAATTGCGACCGAGGCCCTCGCCTCTCCGGTAAAGCTCGGTAGAGGCTCGGACTGTCTCGCGGTTTCAGCATAAAGGCTCGGCGGCAGTGGGCTTGAGGGCTCAATACGGGGCAATCTAGTCTGTCCTTAAGATATAAGCGTCCCGGGTTGCGCGACAAACAGCCCGGGACTGTGGCGCATTACTGGCGCAGCAATGTCCAAACACGATCGTAATCCTTGATCGCCAGCGCCGGGCATGACTTCGTGAAAACCATCTTCAAATCCTTGGGCGGATTAAACTCCGGCGAACTGGCAAGCGTCGGCGTTACATAGGGCGCCGATGCGGGCACCGCATTCTGATATCCGGCAAAATTTGTCTCAATGGCTGCATTCTTTGGGTCCATCATGAAGTTGATGAATTTCAGTGCGTTGGCGTAGTCCGGCGCACCTACTGGCACGGCCATGTTATCCATCCAGCCAATCGCACCTTCCTTAGCATAAACATAACGCAGCGTCGCTTTCTGCATGCGTGCACGCGCGGCATCACCAGACCATATTTGCGCGATCGCCGCTTCACCGGACACCAGACGATCGGAGATGCCGGCTGAATTATAAACTTTCACAGATGGCTTCTGGGTTTCCAAAATCTTCACCAGCGCATTGAGGTCGGCGGGGTTGGTATCACAGATTGGCTTGCCCATATAGAGCAGCGCCAGATTGATGACCTCGCTCGGCGAACCGAACATACTCACCTTGCCGCTGAACACGGCAGGCGGATTAAACAAGGTTCCCAGACTGTCCACCGGACCGGGATAGACGGAGCTGTCATAGGAGAAAGAGGTCGTGCCCCACTGCCATGGCACGGAATATGCCGCCTTCGGGTCCCATGGGCGCGCCTGCCATTTCGGGTCCAGATTCTTGAAATTAGGCATATCGGCAGCATTGATCGGCTGGATCAATTTTTGATCGATAAAGATAGGCACAAAATCATTTGATGCGACAACGATATCGTATCCGGTTCCTCCTGCCTTTAGCTTCGCCAGCAGCGTCTCGTTGGAATCATAGGTATCGAGCGTGACCTTGATTCCCGTTTCCTTGGTAAACTTTGCGATGAGGTCGGGCGCGGTGTAATCAGTCCAGTTATAAATGTGCAACACACCAGCGGATTGCGCTTGTGCTGGCACCGCACCGGCAAACAGACCACACGCCAGCCCCGCGGCAACGGCAAGTTTTCCAACCGAGATTTTAAACTGCATGAATTCTCCTAAAGTTTTTTAATGTTAATAATTCAGGATGACGGCACGGCTGACGCGGGCGCCCCAGCGGTACGGGAAACGGCAGAGGGGCGGCTGAGCAGGAATACGAGAACGGCAAGCCCTGCTGAGATGAGTAGCAGGATGGTGGAGACGGCATTCACCTCTGGCGTCACGCCCTGGCGCATCATGCCATAAACATAGACAGGCAATGTCGTGCTGCCGGCCCCAGAGACCATGAAGCTGATCAAAAAATCATCGAGCGACGAGACAAAGGCCAGAATGGCACCCGCGACAATTCCTGGCGCCATCAACGGCAACGTGATGCGCCGGAAGATGCGCCACTCACTGCCGTAGAGATCCCTGGCCGCATCCTCACATGCCGTCCCCATGCTGCGCAACCGCCCCTGCATAGGCAGCATGGCGAATGGAATGCAGAAAACCGTATGCGCGATCACCAGATTCAGCATACCGATCCTCATATCCAGCATTGAAAAAAAGATCAGAGTTGTGACCGCTACGACGATTTCTGGCACCACCAGGGGGATCATCACCACACCGACAGCTATACCCCGGCCAAGGAAATTCCACCCACGTTCAAAAGCGAGTGCGGCGGCAATCGCGAAAGTGGTAGCGCAAACCGTCGCGCACCCAGCAACAATCAGGCTGGTCTCCGCCGCCAGCCTGATATTGCCATCATTCACCGCCTGCACAAACCATTTCAGGCTGAAGCCGCTCCATATCGTGACCAACCGGTTGGCGTTGAAGGCATAGACCACCAACACGACAAGCGGTGCGTAGAGAAATAGGATCGTCAATGCGGTGAAGGTGCCGAAGCCAGGGTTATGCCGCCAGTCAAATGGCCGAAACTTCCTCATGCCCGTGCCTCCATGGCTTTCGTGCGCCGGCTTTGCAGGATCAGCGCCAAAATCACCGCAGCCGTAACAAGTATCGCCAATGCCGAACCAAACGGCCAGTTACGCGATGAGGTAAATTGCATTTCAATAAGGCTGCCTATAAGCAATTGCTTGCCGCCACCCAACATATCCGGTTGCAGAAATGATCCCAGGGCCGGCGCAAAAACCAGCACGGTACCCGCTGCGATGCCCGGCTTCGTCAACGGCCAGATCACGCGCCGGAACAAGCGCCACCGGCTGGCATACAAATCATACGCGGCCTCAACCAGGCGCGGGTCCAACCGCTCCAGCGTCGCATAAATCGGCAACACCATGAATGGCAGAAATGTATAGACCAAACCAAGCAAAACCGCGGGCTGATTATACAGCAACGGTAAGGGATGATCGATCAACCCCAAATATTGTAAGAACCCATTCACCAGTCCCGAATCTCGTAGCAGCAGAATCCAGCAATAGGTACGGATTAGCGTGTTGATCCAGAATGGCAGCGTCACCAGCGTCAGCAGCAGCGTGCGCCGCGCCGGGCTCTGGCACATGATGTACCAGGCGACAGGAAAGCCAAGAGCGAGGCTCAATACCGTTGTCGCCACCGCAAGATAGAAAGAACGCAGCATAATCCATAGATAATCCGGCATAAAAGTCAGATTGCCACTAAAATCCTGATCGAACAGCATTTGCACGTAAGCATCGACGGTGAGCGGCATCGTCACGCCGCCATACACATTGGCGGTCATAAAGGAGTAGAGCAGAGAAATCAGCATCGGGATGACCATGAACAGAAATATCAGACCGATTGCGGGTAGCAACAGCAGCAATGTTGTCTTCAGGCGCATCTTCCAACCTACTCCCGCAATTCCCATTCGGCATCGTCCGGCCAGCACAGCCCAATCTCGCTCCCCGGCGCGGCCATTTGCGCGCCGCGTAACCGGGCTCGGACGACAATGCCGCCAGCCTCAATCTCCATCAACGTATCAGCCCCAAGAAAAGTCGCAGCCTTGAGAACACCATACAGCTTCACAAACGAACTGACTGTGGCTATCTCGATCCGCTCTGGCCTGATGCTGAGCGTGACATCCCTCCGGCGCCCGAGCAGACCACCAGGAATAAGATTCGCTTCACCGATGAAATCCGCGACGAAGCGATTCGCCGGTTTGCCATAAATTTCCTGTGGCGTGCCTAGTTGTTGCACCCGCCCGGCGCTCATCACCACCAGCCGGTCGGACATCGCCAGCGCTTCTTCCTGGTCATGCGTAACCAGAACAAAAGTGACACCGGTTTCCCTCTGCAACTGTTTCAGCTCAAACTGCATCTCCTTGCGCAGCTTTAGATCCAGCGCGGAAAGCGGCTCATCCAACAGCAAAACCTGCGGACGTGGTGCTAGCGCGCGCGCCAGAGCCACCCGCTGCTGCTGCCCGCCGGAAAGCTGCGCCGGCTTACGGCTGCGAAAACTCTCCAGCCGAACCAGCGCCAAAACCTCAGCAACACGCTCAGAGATTTCAAACTTTGACCAATTGAGCATTTCCAGCCCGAAAGCGATATTCTGCGCCACGCTCAGATGCGGAAACAACGCATAATTCTGGAACACCATATTCACCGAGCGCGCCCGCGGCGGCAGACTCAGCACATCCTTGCCCGCGAGCATAATGTTGCCGCTACTTGGGTGCTCGAACCCCGCGATCATACGCAGCAGCGTCGTCTTGCCGCAGCCAGACGGGCCAAGTAGGGTAAAAAATTCACATTCGTTGATCGCGATATTAATATCAGATAGCGCGCGTATCTCGCCGCCACCGAATATTTTTTCCACATCGGATATCTCGATCAGAGGTTTTGGCGCAGGCTCCGGCAGAGTCCGATCCCCAGACACGCTCAACATCACCGCATCTGCCACATTCATTGGCAATGCCGCTCAGGCGGAACGCTGCCACCGCTCACCCAAACAAGCAGCGCCACCATAATTTTTTCTATACCGCGATCGTGCATCTACGTCCTCCAGGATCGTTAGAGCCGCGCGCCTGTTGTTTCCACAGACAGGGTAATTCAGTTGATTGAAAACGTCAAACATAATTTTAGGCTACAGGCCACAGTCAAGCCCCCAAAAAACTACAAAACACCAGCAATACAATTGAATATTTTAAATTCACATAAGCCTCGTAAAGATTGCCCTTTATAATGGGCCTCCCACGACTAAAATAATTGACAGTATTTTCACAACTGAATAGCGTCGCAATCGTATAGGTGAATATCCGGGATCAAAGGGGGCGGCTTCCAATTGGTTGAAACTGCCGATCTGTGGCTGGGCATGCAAGTGCAGGATTTGCGCAAGACCAATGGCTTGTCTCTGCAGCAACTGGCTGAGCGCTCCGGCCTCTCGATTGGCCTACTTAGCCAGATTGAACGCGGCCTGACATCTCCCTCCATCCGCTCCCTACGGCAGATCAGCGAAGCCCTTGGCGTCACCCCTGCCAGCTTCTTCCTTGAGGAAACGCCGCCACCGCCAGAAGAACTTGGCAAAATCGTCCGCCGGAACAAAGGGCGACAGTTACAGTTGCCCAGCAACGGCGTTGCCAAATGGCTGCTCACACCAGATCTTTCCGGCAACCTGGAAATGCTGTTCGTGGAAATTCAGCCAGGTGGCAACTCCGGTACAGAACTTTATACCCATAAAGGCGAGGAATGCGGCTATGTTATCTGCGGTGCCATGCGGTTGTGGGTCGAGAACCAGCTCTTCACCCTGCATGAGGGGGATAGTTTTCGTTTCCGCAGCACTACGCCACATCGTTTTGAAAATGGCGCGGATGTCGTGACGCATGTGCTCTGGATCATCACGCCGCCATTCTATTAAACGGGAGCTTTCAGCCATGCCTACGATGAGCGCCCCCCGCTTCCCGCATCTGTTTTCGCCTCTGCATATCCGCGGCGCGCGGCTAAAAAACCGGATCATGTCCACCGGGCACGACACCACCATGCCAACCGACGGCTATGTCAACGACCGGCTGATCGCCTACCACAAGGCCCGCGCACAAGGCGGTGTTGGGCTCATCGTCACCCAGGTGGCCGGCGTGCATGAAACCGCGCGCTACACCTCGCATCTGCTGATGGCGACCGATGATGATTGCATCCCCGGCTATACCCGGCTTGCCGAAGCGGTGCATGCTTACGATTGCCGGATTTTTTCCCAGCTTTTCCATCCAGGCCGGGAAATTATGGAAGCGGCTGATGGATTGCTCCCCGTCGCCTACGCGCCGTCAAGCGTGCCCAACGCGCGCTTTGCCGTCATGCCGCGCCCCCTGCCCCTGGATTTGATCCAGGAAATCATTCACGGTTATGGCCAAGCCGCGCGCAGGCTGTTCGCCGCGGGGTTTGACGGTGTTGAGGTCGTGGCCAGCCATGGCTATTTGCCCGCACAATTCCTAAACCCGCGCTTGAATTACCGCACCGATGACTATGGTGGAACGCCCAAAAACCGCTTGCGGTTTCTACGGGAAGTGCTGGAGGAAATCCGCAAAAACACCTCTGAGCAATTCGTCATCGGCATGCGTATCAGCGCCGGAGAGCGCGACGAAAACGGGTTAACGCTGGAGGAAGTGCTGGAAGCATCCGCACATCTGCAAACGCAGCTCGACTACGTCAACCTGACCACCGGCACCTCTGCCTCGCTCGGCGGCGCCATTCACATCGCCCCGCCAATGGCGATGCCCCCGGCCTATTTCGCCAAGGATGCAAAAACCTACAAGCAGCGCTTGGAGATTCCCGTTTTCATCACGGGAAGGATCAACCAGCCGCAGGAGGCCGAGGCGATCATCGCAGCTGGGCATGCCGATATTTGCGGCATGACGCGCGCCCTCATCGCCGACCCAGAGATGCCGGCGAAAGCAGAGGCCGGCAACATCGACGATATCCGCGCCTGCATCGCCTGTAACCAGGCCTGCATCGGGCATTTCCACCGGGGTTACGCCATCTCCTGCATCCAGCACCCGGAAACCGGGCGCGAGCTGATTTACGCCAACCGCCCCCCAGCACCCAGGCGCAAAAAGGTGATGGTAGTCGGCGGCGGCCCTGCTGGCATGAAAGCCGCCATTGAGGCCGCCGGAAACGGGCATGAGGTGACGCTCTTCGAAGCCGGTCCGCAACTTGGCGGGCAGGCCCTGCTCGCGCAGCTTCTGCCCCGCCGCGCGGAGTTCGGCGGCCTCGTCACGAATCTAAGCCGGGAACTTGAGACCTCAGGCGCCAGAATTGTGCGGAATACGCGCGTCGACCGCCCCCTTGCCGAACATGAAGCGCCTGACGTCATCATTCTGGCCACCGGCGCCACACCCTATATCCCGGATTTTCCGCATGACGGCACGGTGGAAGTTTCCACGGCATGGCAGGTGCTGCGCGGTGAAGTAAAACCCGGCCAGCACGTTCTCATCACCGATTGGCGTGGCGACTGGATTGCCCCCGGCATCGCCGAGCATCTGGCGCGCAGCGGATCGCACGTTGAGCTCGCGGTCAGCGGCACGCATGCCGGGCAGGCCCTGCCCTATTATGTGCGTGACGACATGGTTGCCGCTTTGCACCGGCTGCAAGTTCCCATAACAACCTATGCAGAGCTCTATGGCTGTTCGGGCAATACGGTTCTGATGCAGCACGCCGCAAGTGGCGAGCCTATCATCTATGAGGGCATCGACACGCTCGTACTCTGCCAGGGCCATATCGCAGCGGCTGAACTGGAGGCCGAGCTGCGGCCATTGGCCCGCGAATTCTTCATGATCGGCGATTGCCTGGCGCCGCGAACCGCCGAGGAAGCCGTCTATGAGGGGCTGCAGGCAGGCTGGTCACTCTGATCCAGCTCCCCGAGAGCCTTACACGGTTGCGGCAAATCAAGGCGCGCGAGGTGGCCCGGCCCCATCATGCCCCGCACAAAACAACGCGAGGATGCCATGGCGAACCAACCAGACCTGTCGATTCCGCTTGAGACGGTATGCTTCATTATCTCCAAGGCCCGCGAGTTCGACGCGAAGGACGAAGTGACCATCCCAGACCCCGGTTCCAACGCTACCGATGACGACATGCGCGCCGTGCTCGAAGACCATACCAACGATCCCGTCCGCACGGAGATCGCCAGCACCATCTGGTCCCTGAATGAGGATGCGCAAATTGACCTGGTCACGCTCACCTGGCTCGGGCGCGGCGATGGCGACGCGGAGAGCTGGGACGAACTTCGCGCCGCCGCCACTGAAGCGCATAACGAACGCACGGCGGATTACCTGCTCGGCATACCGCTGCTCGCCGATTATCTGGAAGAAGGGCTGGCACAGCTCGGCTTCTCCTGCCGGGACGTTGAAGAGTAAGCCCCCCTGTGCTGGAATTCCTGGGCTGTGCTAACTATCTCAGTATCCGGCTCCAAGGGATTCCTATGAAGAAACTATACCTCCCCATCATCGCTCTGGCCTTGGCTCTCCAGCCCATGGCACGCGCCCATGCCCAGACGCAGTCCACGCCGCAGCAATTGCAGGCCATGATTGCGGCCGGGCAGGAACAGACTGCCCTAAAGCAGCTCAACTCCGTGCTGCAGGCGCATCCGGATAGCGGCGTCGCTTGGTATCTGGTCGCCGAGGCGCAGGATGCGAGCGGCAACGAGACCGCAGCTCGCAACGCGCTGGCCAAGGCTGAGCAATACGCGCCGGGTCTACCTTTTGCCAACCAGCAGAAGACGGCGGCGCTGCGGGCGCATCTGGCCGCTCCCGCCCCCGTTGCACCGCAGGAGCATCATA
>JAQUAC010000030.1 GCA_028687415.1 Acidocella sp.
GATGTCCGCCAGCATGTCCAGATCGTCAAAGGCCCCGGCATCCACTGTGCCCGCCGTGCCAACGATGAGAAACGGCGTACAGCCCGCCGCCTTATCCGCCGCGATGGAGGCGCGCAGGGCGTCGAGATCCATGCGGAAATCCGGGCCTACGGGGATGCGGCGGAGCGCGTCCGAGCCCAGCCCCGCCATATCCAGCGCGCCAGGCACGCAGCGATGCACGCCTGCCGAGGCATAGGCCGTGAGCTTCGCGCCTCCCACGCCGCCACGGCGGCCCGCATCGCCCAGGGCCTTGTAGCGGGCGCACAGCACGGCGACGAAATTGGCCATGGAGGAGCCGGTGAGCAGCACGCCGCTGGTCTGCGCCGGCATGCCGAGCATCTCCGCCGCCCAGGCGATCACCTGCCGTTCCACCGCGATGCCCACATGGTCGCGCCCGCCGCAATTGGCGTTCATCGCCCCCGCCAGCAGCTCCGCCAGCATGGAGACCGGGTTGCCCCCGCCATGCACCCAGCCCATGAAGCGCGGATGCGTGTTGCCGGTGACGTAGGGCTGAATCGTGGTCTGGAAGGCCTCGTAGAGCGCTTCCGGCGCTGTGCCCTGTGCGGGCAAGGGAGCCTTGAACCCTGCCCGTACGGCCTGCGGCATGGGCTGCCACACGGGCTTTTCGCGTATGCCGGCAAGGTGGTCCACCATGTCGTCCAGCATCTTATGGCCAAGGGCGCGGAGGTCGGACCAATCCGTGGGATCTAGCGTGCTCATGCGCGCGGTATGGGGCGTTTTGGGCGGAGGCTCAAGGCGGGGAAGCTTGATAGGGGGCGGAACTGAGCTTGTCAGGTTAAGGCTTTATGTTGTGATCAACCGTATCAGAGATACCGCTCGATATCCGGAATACCATGCGCGACTGCATCCTTGTTATCTTTTGACCGAAGAAGCAGATCATGGAACTTCTTTGCAGTGTCGGCTTAAGGTCCGTGTCCACCAGACCGGCGGCAGCTCAGATGGATCATCGCGTTGACTGCACGAGCATTACGACAATGGGGATAAACTCTAGCTCCGTGCCCTGAGCGCCGTCGCCAGCGTGCCTTCGTCCAGAACCTCCAACGCGCCGCCCATGGGTACGCCCTGCGCCAGCCGTGAGACCGCGACCCCAAAGGGCTTCAGTCGCTCCATGAGGTAATGCGCCGTCGCCGCGCCATCCACCGTGGCGGGGAGCGCCAGAATGATTTCATCCCAGCGCCCATGCTCCAGCCGCGCCAGCAGCGGTGAGATTGCGAGGTCATCCGGCCCGCGCCCGACGATGGCCGAGAGCGTGCCACCGAGCACATGGTACAGTCCGTGATAGATACGCGCGCGCTCCAGCGCCCAGAGGTCAGCCACACTCTCCACCACGCAGATGCGCCGCTCCCGCGCTGTATCAGTGCAGATGGCGCATGGATCTTGCGTGTCGAGATTGCCGCAAACGGAACAGCTGCGCACGGCGGCGGCGGCGCGGCTCAGCGCCTCGGCCAAGGGCAGCAGCTTCGTTTCGCGCTCGCACAACAGCTTCAGCACAATGCGCCGCGCGCTGCGGGGGCCGAGCCCCGGCAGGCGGGCGAATTGCGCGATGAGTGTCTCTAGCTCGGGTCCGCCCATTTAGAAGGGGAGCTTGAGCCCCGCCGGCAGGCTGATGCCGCCCATGGCGTTCTTGCTCTCGGCTTCCATGATGGCATCCAGCTTGGATTTTGCATCCGTATGGGCGGCGATGACGAGGTCTTCCAGCATCTCAATCTCAGCCGGGTCGGCGAGCTTGGGGTCGACCTTCAGGCTCTTCAGCACGCCCTTGCCGGAGAGTACCACGCGCACCAGCCCGGCACCGGACACACCCTCAATCTCGGTGGCTTCCAGCTTGGCCTGCATATCGGCCATTTTCTGCTGCATTTGCTGGGCCTGCTTCATCAGGCCGGCGATATTCTTCATTTACTCGTCTCCTTCATAGAGTTCATCGGGCGGCACCAGGGCCGCCCAATCGGCGGGGATCTCCGCCTCTTCGGGTTCGGGGGCAGTATGCCGGTTTTCCACCTTTGCCCCGGGAAATTCCGCGAGAATGGCCTGCACCAGCGGGTGGTTCAGAGCCTCGTCCCGCGCCTTGGCGGTAGCGACGCCCTCCGCTTCATCAATGGTGGGCTCGCCGGGGAGGTTGGAAAGCGCGATGGTCCAGCGCCGCCCGGTTTCCGCTTCCAGCATCGCGGCCAGCTTTGGCACCGTGTCGCGCGGGGTGCCGTCAGCCAGCCGCATCTCGATAACCGGCGGCGCAAAACGCACCAGATGCACGGATTGGCGCAGATGCGCATAGAGCATTACATCGCGCTTATTGGCGGCCAGGGCCACGACATCCTGGAAGGTGAGGGCGCGCGGGGCGGCCATGACCATGCCGCCACCCGCCACGGCGCGGGCGCCGCCGGAACCGGGGGCTGGGCCAGCACCGCCGCCGCTGAAGCTGGCGCCGGGGTTTTCCGTGAGCTTCTTCAGCAACTCTCCAGGCGGCGGCATGTCCGCCACATGGCAGAGGCGGATGAGGATCATCTCCGCCCCGGCGCGTCTGTCCGGGCAGGTCTCAACCTCCTGAATGCCCTTCAGCAGCATCTGCCACAGGCGCCCGAGGAAGGGGATGGAGAGCATCTGCGCCAGCGCCGCGCCACGCGTGCGCTCGGCCTCTGGCAGGGTGGAGCTGCTGGCAAGCGTGGGCACGGATTTCATGCGCGTGAGCAAATGCGCGAGGGCCAGCAGATCGGAGAGCAGCACGCCGGGGTCGGCGCCGCGCTCATAGGCGTCATCGGCGATGGCAAGCGCTTTCGCGGCCTCGCCCGCTACCACGGCATCCATAAGGTCGAAGACGAAGCCGCGATCGGCCAAGCCCAGCATATCCGCCACCATCGCGGCGGAGATTTCAGCGCCGTCCTCGGCACCGCGGGCGATGGCCTGATCGAGCAGCGAAAGCCCGTCGCGCACAGAGCCGTCAGCCGCGCGGGCGATATGGTCAATGGCGGTCGAGGCAATGGCGATGTGTTCCGCCGCCGCGATGCGGGTGAAATGCGCAGAGAGCACGTCCACCGCCACGCGTCGCAGGTCGAAGCGCTGGCAGCGCGAGAGCACGGTGATGGGCACCTTGCGGATCTCGGTGGTGGCCAACACGAATTTGATATGCGGAGGCGGCTCTTCCAGCGTTTTCAGCAGCGCGTTGAACGCCGCCTTGGAGAGCATGTGCACCTCGTCAATGATGAACACTTTCGTGCGCGCGCTCAGCGGCCGGAAGCGTGTTGCCTCAATGATCTCGCGCACATCGTCCACGCCGGTATTGGAGGCGGCGTCCATCTCCACTACGTCCGGGTGGCGGTCCGCCAGAATCGCGATGCAATTCTCGCACACGCCGCACGGGTCGGGTGTGGGGCCGCCATTTCCGTCCGGCCCGGTGCAGTTGAGGGCACGGGCCAGGATGCGGGCCGTGGTGGTTTTGCCAACGCCGCGTACGCCGGTGAGCATGAAGGCATGCGCGATACGGTTCATGGCGAAGGCATTGCGCAGGGTGCGCACCAGGGCTTCCTGGCCGATCAGGTCACCGAAGGTTTTGGGCCGGTATTTGCGCGCCAGCACGCGGTAGGCGGCGGCTTTGGGCGTGTTGTCCTCGGGCGCGTCGCCGAACAGCGAAGGGCCGGGCGGCGGCGAACCTTCCGTCTCGTCGTCGAACAAACCCATAAGCGGCACCGGCCTTTTGACTGTTGGTTGGGGTGGGAGGCCGGACAACGACCCATGCGAAACTCGTTGCGGCTGCTGCCTTCCGGCCCTGACCGGGTTGGCGAGGTGCAATGTCCGCCGCCGACCTCCCGCAGACGTTATCCTCTTTCCCGCGTTCCAGTGCAAGCTCGCGCGCGAGCTTGGCAA
Source organism: Acidocella sp. (assembly GCA_028687415.1). Taxonomy (GTDB): domain Bacteria; phylum Pseudomonadota; class Alphaproteobacteria; order Acetobacterales; family Acetobacteraceae; genus Acidocella. The sequence goes on from JAQUAC010000030.1 coordinate 3,919, forward strand.
GAAAAACGGGCCATGCGAGTACGGAAGTCATGCGCAACGTCATGCAAGCACGGCCCAATCCCTATAGTGGCGGCGCGCTGGACCGCGCCGCGCATCTGCGTGAGGACGATGCCTGGATCGCCCGCGCCATTGCAGATCCGGCCAGCCGGTTCACACTGTTCTGGCGCGGCACGCCGCTGCTGGCCGTGAGGGAAGTGCCGTACGCGTTGCTGCTGCCGCCTCTGGGGCTGGAGATGCCGTTCGTGTTTCTGGGGCTGGTGGATGAGGTGCCTATTTTCGCGCTCGACCTCTCCGCAGCGGAGGCACCGCCTGAAGTGGCGGATGGCGCGTTCACCAATCTGCGTGGCCTAACAGCCCTGCTGCCGGAAACCGACGCGTCGCTTCTGGCGACGGCGCGCGGCATGCTGCACTGGCGTGCTACACATATATACTGCCCCGCTTGTGGAGGCGCCCTGGCAGCGGTGCGCGCCGGTTGGGTACTGCATTGCACGCAATGTGGGCGGGAGCATTTTCCGCGCACCGATGCGGCGGTGATCATGCTCGTCGTGCGCGATGAAAAACTGCTGCTCGGGCAGTCGCACAAATTTCCGCCAGAGAAGAATCTCTACTCCACGCTTGCGGGCTTTGTGGAACCTGGCGAGAGTCTGGAGGATGCGGTGCGGCGTGAGGTGCTGGAAGAAACCGGCGTGCGCGTTGGCTCGGTTTCGTATCATTCGAGTCAGCCCTGGCCGTTTCCCGCTTCGCTGATGCTGGGCTATTACGCGGAGGGCGTGAGTGAGGAGATCGTGCTTGACGCCACGGAAATGCGCGATGCGAAATGGTTTACACGCGCGGAGATTGTGAATCACGAGGCGCTAGGCTTCGGTTTGCCGCCGCATGATTCGATCGCGCGCCGGCTCATTGAGGATTGGCTGACTGCAGCGCCATAAAAAAGCAGGGGTTTTTAGCCCCTGCTTTTTTGCGCTTAAAAGACGGAGTGCTTTAGCTAAGCACGGAATCCACGGTCGGCTCCACCTCGGGGGCCGGGATCTCGATCTCGATCTCCGGCTCCGGCATGGGGGCAAGAGCGGCAACTTTACGCGGGCGGCGCACGACGGCCTTCTTCGGCGCCGGGGCTTTCGCGGTGGTCTTCTTCGCTGTCGCGGTCTTCTTGGCGGCTGCGGTGGTCTTCTTAGCAGTCGCGGCCTTCTTGGTGGCTGCGGTGGTCTTCTTAGCAGTCGCGGCCTTCTTGGTGGCTGCGGTGGTCTTCTTAGCAGTCGCGGCCTTCTTGGTGGCTGCGGTGGTCTTCTTCGCGGTCGCGGTCTTCTTGGCGGCTGCGGTGGTTTTCTTCGCGGTCGCGGTCTTCTTGGCGGCTGCGGTGGTTTTCTTCGCTGTCGCGGTCTTCTTGGCGGCTGCGGTGGTCTTCTTCGCTACCGGCTTCTTGACGCCAGCTTTCTTAACGGCGGGTTTTTTCGCGGTTGCCTTTTTTGCAGCTGGCTTTTTGGCGGCTGTTTTCTTCGCGGTTGCGCGCATGGCGAGCGGCTGGGCGCGCTGGGTGTCGGTGGTGTCTTCAATGCTCACGTGAGTGGCTCCTTCGTTCATTTTTGGTAAATGCAATGTGGCTCTAGGTGGCCGGCGCTGGATAATCTTGTTCACGGTGGTCAACCGTCCTTCTTACTTTCGCGTGCAGGCCCCCTGGATCGACACAAATCGGAATCGATTGCGCGGGAATCGCGCAATGCACATAAGATTTGCTATTCTGCTTCCAGCACTGTGCTGTCAATAAAAAGCGTCAAGAAACAGGATGTTTGATACGTTTTTTTTCGCCACGTGTAAAAAAAACACGCAGCGATGAGTCGGCGCATTTTTGAGGATGCCGTTGCTGCGTTGTTTTGGCGGGAGATTCATGATTGCTTGTTGGGCCGGTGATGCAACGAAACTTGCATGTGTGGGCCTTCGGGTTGAATTCGAGGGCAAGGAGGTGGACTAATGTGCACATGAGCAACACACCAGAACAGCATCCTGAGTTCGAGCGCTGGCCGCCTGCCGCCACGCTGCCCGCGCCGGAATGGAAGATGCCAGGCTGGCCTGCCACAATCTGGCGCGGTATCTGCGGGCGTTGTCCGCATTGTAATGTCGCGCCGATTTTTGACGGTTATCTCAAGGTGCGCGCCGTGTGCCCGCATTGTGGCGCGCCGTTAGGCGAGATGCCGGCGGATGATGCCCCGCCCTATATAGCCATGCTCGTGGTGTTGCATTTCCTGGCGCTGTTTGTGGTGTTTTTCTACAAGGGCTATTATCGCCCCGGGATCATCATGGACGGGTTTCTGCTGATCCTGCTTGTGCTGCTCTGCATGGCCGCATTGCGCATGGCCAAGGGAGCGGTTATCGGCGTTCTGCTGAAACTCGGACTGAAGCGCGAGAGGCTTTGATGGCAGATGCAAAGGGCCGGCTGACGCAGATTGTTCTGGAGGGTGAATCGCTGCACCGCATTTCCGCGTTGCAGGAGGCCGACCGCGAACAGGCGGTGCGCGATTTGGCGGTGGAGAACGAATTCTCGCTGGCCTCTCATCCCGGCATGCAGAGCATTCTGCATCTCTCCATCCAGGAAGGCCGCTTGGTGTTCGACATCCGGGATGCCGAGGACAAACCCGTGCTCGCCGTGATGCTGGCGCTTGGGCCGTTCAAGATGCTGATCAAGGACTACCAGATGCTGCTGGACTCTTATGCCAGTGCCGTGGCGGAAGGGCGGGAGGCACGCATCCAGGCCATAGATATGGGCCGGCGCGGCCTGCATAACGAGGGCGCGGAGCTGATGGTCGAGCGTTTGACCGGAAAGGTGGAGATTGATTTTCCAACCGCGCGGCGTTTATTCACTCTGGTCTGCGCCCTGCACCAGAAACTTTAGGAACTGCGAAAATGAAAATAGACGGCACCCCATTCCGCTCGATCTGGGTGGATGAAACCGACCATTGGTCGGTACGCATCATCGACCAGACGAAGTTGCCCTGGGCCGTCGACCTCGTGCGCCTGACCACCATGGAAGAGATGGCGCATGCGATAAAAGCCATGTTGGTGCGCGGCGCGCCGTTGATCGGCGCTTCCGCGGCCTATGGTGTGGCGCTGGCCATGCGTGCGGATGCGTCTGACGCCAATTTGGCGCAGGCGCTGGCCGTGCTGGGGGCGACGCGCCCCACCGCCATCAATCTGCGCTGGGCGCTGGCCCGCATGCAGGCTCTGCTGCAAAAGCTGTCGCCGAATGCGAGGCTGGCGGCGGCTTATGCCGAGGCGGCGCAAATCTGCGACGACGACGTGGCGACGAACGAGGCGATCGGCAAGCACGGTCTGCCGCTTATCACCGCGCGCGCGCAGAATGGCCGCCGCGTGAATGTGCTGACGCATTGCAATGCCGGGTGGATCGCCACCGTGGATTGGGGCACGGCGCTGGCGCCGATCTATATGGCGCATGACGCCGGCATCGACGTGCATGTGTGGGTGGAGGAAACCCGGCCGCGCAACCAGGGGGCCTCGCTCACCGCGTGGGAGCTGGGCAAGCACGGCGTGAAGCATACCGTCATCGCGGATAACGCGGGTGGGCACATGATGCAGCGCGGCGATGTCGACCTCGTCATTGTCGGTACCGACCGCGTGACGCGCACGGGCGATGTGGCGAACAAGATCGGCACTTACCTGAAGGCGCTGGCGGCGCGCGATAATGGTGTGCCCTTCTGGGTGGCGCTGCCATCCTCCACCATCGACTGGACGATTAGCGACGGGCTCACGGAGATTCCCATCGAGGAACGCGCGGCCACGGAAGTGACCACCATGACCGGCCGCGCTCTGGACGGTTCTATTGCCACCATCCGTATCGTGCCGAAGGACAGCCCGGCGGCGAACCCGGCTTTCGACGTGACGCCCGCTCGTCTTGTCTCAGGCCTCATCACCGAGCGTGGTCTGTGTGACGCGAATGAAGCCGCACTTACGGGAATGTTCAGCGATCTTGCGTAAGATACTATTCCTCACGCTGGGCTTGGGCGGTTGCGCGGCGCAGAACCATGCGCCGCCCTTCGCCAGCGTGCCCTATGCGCCGTTTTCCCGCACGGATGCCGTGGCCATAGCGTTGGATGAATGGCGCCTGTGGGGCAGCCGCGTGGATGACAGCGGCGGCGCCGGCTACGTGCAGACCGGTGCCACCATGGCCGAGCGCCAGCCCGGATTATGGGAGCGCATCGGCGAGTATTGGTGGGAAGGCATGAATGCCAGTGAGCCGGATGCGCGCTGGACCGGCAAGCATGACGGCGCGGGGCGCGTGTTCCCTGTGGCGGCGAATGGCGATTACGCGTGGTCGGCGGCATTCATCTCTTACGTCATGCGCGTGGCCGGGGCAGGGGCGGATTTCCCGTATTCGCCGGACCACGCCACCTACATAAATTACGCCGCCCGCCCTGGTGCGCGGAAGCTGCTGGTGGCGGAAAACCCGGCGGATTACGCGCCGCGCCTGGGCGATCTCGTATGCTTCCCGCGCGACTGGGCGAGCAAGCTGAGCTTCTCCAACCTGCCCACCACGTATAATTTCCCGGCGCATTGCGGGATTGTGGTGGGCGGCGGGCCAGGGAGCATCAGCATCATCGGCGGCAATGTGGATGACGCCGTGACCATGGAACACCTGAGCACCAACGATGCCGGCGAACTCAGCGGCAACCGGGAGAACTGGTTCGTGGTGCTGCAGGTGCGGTACGCGGTGAACTGATCCTAAAGGTCGTAGGTCGCCAGCACCGATGCCATCCACACGGCGATGGCATCGTCATCCGCTTGCAGGAGCGGCGTGGAGGACATCTGCACGGCCCATTTTAGCGCGCCGAACACGATATGGTCGGCATAGGCGGGGGCGGTGCCGGAGATGAATTTCTGAACCTTAAGCATGCCGCGTAGCGGCGTCAGCGCCGCTGAGAAGCCGAATAGAGCGGCCTCCCGCCTAGTGGCGAATTCCTCGATGCTGTGCTGGTAGTAGGCCTCACGCGTGCGGCGGAAATACACCTGGTCCTCCTGCGTGAGGCGCGGGAGGGTATCAGGCAGCACGATGGGCGCGATCGCCGGATGTAGCACGCTCTCGGTCCAGCTCTTCACGAAATGGATCAAGCCCCGCGAGGTTGAGTCGTTGAACAGCGACGCCTCGTTCGGGTAGGCAGCTTCCAGATACTCGGCGATCACCTGGCTGTCCGCCACCACGATTCCGCCATCCACCAACACCGGCACCTTGCTCTGGCCGGAGAAGGCGATGGCTTCCTTATCGGTGAAGTGCCAGGGGACGCTCTCGTAGCTCAGGTTCTTATGCGCCAGGGCGAGCTTGATGCGCCAGCAATAAGGGCTAAAGCGCGTGCCGTCAGCGCTTTCAAGTTCGTAAAGCTGGCGTTTTGTCATCTGGCTGTTTGGCCGAACAACACCGTATGCGCCGCTTGGGAGACGGTGGGAGCATCGTTGATCTCCTTGGCCTTGGCATAGGCGCGTTGCACGGCGGGCCGCGCCGCGATGGCCTCGAACCAGCGCTTTAGGTTGGGGAAGTCCTCAAGCTGCTGCTTCTGGCGCTCATAAGGCACGATCCAGGGATAGCAGGCCATGTCCGCGATGGAGTAGTCACCGGCGATGAATTCGCGGCCCTCCAGTTGCTTGTTCAGCACACCGTAGAGGCGGTTGGTCTCCTTGATGTAGCGCTCCATGGCGTAGGGGATACGGTCCGGCGCGTATTGCACGAAATGGTGGTTCTGCCCGGCCATAGGCCCCAGCCCGGCCATCTGCCAGTAGAGCCATTCCAGCACCTCGAATTTTGCCCGTGTGGCGCTGGGCAGGAACTTGCCTTCCTTCTCCGCGAGGTACTCCAAAATGGCGCCAGATTCGAAAATGGAAATCGGAGCGCCTCCATCCTTCGGGGTGGTGTCGCGGATGGCGGGGATGCGGTTATTGGGCGCGATCTTCAGGAAATCCGGCTCGAACTGCTCGCCCTTGGCGATATTCACGGGAAAGATTTTATAGGGTGTGCCCGCTTCCTCCAAGAATATCGTGATTTTATGGCCGTTCGGCGTGGTCCAGTAATAGAGTTCGATCATAGTCAATTCACTCCCTTTGCCGCTTAGGCCAGCGCCTTCGAGGCCATCTCATAAGTATTGTGACTCAGTGCCTCGCGCGCAAGGATGCGCTCCAGCTCCGCGCGCATCAGCGCCTGACGTGCAGGAGGGAAGCGGCGCCAGGTGCCGAGGGAGGTGGTAAGCCGGGCAGCGATTTGCGGGTTGATGGTATCCAGCCGCAGTACAGTGTCTGCCAGCAGCTTGTAACCCTCGCCAGAGGCGTCGTGGAACTTGGCCGGGTTGCCAGTGAAGGCGCCGATGAGTGAACGCACGCGGTTGGGGTTGCGCAGGTCGAAATCCTGGTGCGAGGCGAGGCGGAGCACGCGGGTTAGTGTATCAGCCGCGCCCGAGCGGGCCTGCACGGAGAACCATTTGTCCAGCACAAGCGGGGTGGTGTGCCAGCGCGCGTAGAAGGCGGCGAGCGCCTCCTCCCGAGCTGGGCCGGGCGTTTCCACAAGGCTGGTGAGGGCGGCCAGGGTCTCCGTCATTGAGGCGCTGGCGGCGAATTGCGCGGCGGCGAGGGCGGTATCTCCGGCGGCGGTGAGGTAGGCGAGGGCGGTGTTCTTCAGCGCCCGCGCGGCCATGGCCGGGCCGGAATGATCATCTGCCTTGGCCGTGCCGAACTGGGCATAGGCGGCGGTGAATTCTGCGCGCAGGGAGGTGCCCAGCGCCGCGCGCGCGGCCTCCCTCACGGCATGGATGGCGACGGGGTCCACTATCGCCATTTCATCCGCCAGCAGGCTTTCACCCGGCAGCAGCAGCGCCTCGGCGGCGAAGGCCGCATCACGCGCGGCGTCGCGCAGCGTGACGGTAACGGCGTCAAGCAGCCCGACATCCAGCGTGAAAGCCTTGCCCATCTGATGCGCGGCCACAGCCTCTAGCAGCACGGCGGTGGCGTATTGCTGCAACGCGTCCCAGCGGTTGAAGAGATCCGTGTCATGTGCCGCGAGGAAGGCAAGGCGCTCGCGGCTCTGGCCTTTCAGTCTCACCGGGGCGGAGAAATCGCGGAACAGCGAGACCGCCGGGGGGGCGGAAATGTTCTCGAAAATGAAACTCTGCTCGGGCTGGGTGAAAACCAGCGTCTCCGCGTGCAGTTCCTTACCCGCAGCATCCAGCAGCCCCATGGCGACGGGGATGAGGAAAGGTTCTTTCTTCGGCTGGCCGGGCGTGGGGTTGGTGTGCTGGCGCAGGGTAAGCGTGAAACGCTTGGTGGCTGAGTCATAGCTCTCGGTGAAGGTGATCTCCGGAGTACCTGCCTGCTCGTACCAGCGCATCATTTGCGAGAGGTCTAGCGTGGTAGCCGACTGCATGGCGGCGAGGAAATCCTCCACCGTGGCGGCGGAGTTGTCGTTCTTGGTGATATAGGCGTCCATGCCCTTGCGGAACGCCTCCCGCCCGATGAGCGTGCGGTACATCCGCACCACCTCCGCCCCCTTCTCGTAGATGGTGGTGGTGTAGAAATTATTGATCTCAAGATAGCTCGCCGGGCGGACCGGATGCGCCAGAGGCCCGGCATCGTCGCGGAACTGCGTGGCGCGCAGCATGCGCACATCCGCGATGCGCTTCACCGCCGCCGAAAATTGGTCAGCCATGTATTCCTGGTCGCGGAAAACGGTGAGGCCCTCTTTCAGCGAGAGCTGGAACCAGTCGCGGCAGGTCACGCGGTCGCCCGTCCAGTTGTGGAAATACTCGTGCGCGATGACGCGCTCCACGTTCTGGAAATCCGCATCCGTCGCGGTCTCGGGGCTGGCCAGTACATAGGCGGTGTTGAAGATGTTGAGGCCCTTATTCTCCATGGCCCCGGCATTGAAGTCACTCACCGCCGCGATGTTGAAAATGTCGAGGTCGTATTCGAGGCCGAACGTGTCCTCGTCCCATTTCATGGAATTCTTCAGCGAATACATGGCATGGGCGCAGCGCGTCTCGTCGCCGCGCGCGACCCAGATTCCGAGATCCACATGCCGGCCGGATTTGGTGGTGAACTCATCCTTCACCGCCACGAGGTCCGCCGCTACCAGCGCGAAGAGATAGGAGGGTTTGGGGTGCGGGTCCTCCCATGTGGCATACGCCTTGCCGTTTTCCATGCCGGCTTCCAGCTTGTTGCCGTTGGAGAGCAGTACGGGGAACTTCCCCGCATCGGCGCGCATGGTCACGCGGTAGCGCGCCATCACGTCCGGACGGTCCGGGAAATAGGTGATCTTGCGGAAGCCCTCCGGCTCGCACTGGGTGAAGAAGCCGCTGCCGGACATATATAGGCCGGATAGCTCGGTATTCTCCGCCGGGCAGATTTTCACGATGGTCTCCAGCGTGAAATCATCAGGCACCTCATGCACGGTGAGCCCGGTATCGGTTACGCTGTACCGGTTGTCGCCCAGTGGCTCGCCGTTGATGGCAATGCCGCGCAGCTCCAGCTGCTTGCCGTCCAGCTTCAACGGCCCCGGCCCCTGGCGGCGCAGATGCAGCCTGGCCTGCACGATGGTCGCCTGCGGGTCGAGGTCAAATTCCAGCGTCACATGCTCCACGGTGAAGGCGGGCTTGCTGTAGGCGGCAAGGTAGATGGGGGTACGCGCGGCGATCTGTCCGTCGGCCATGAGAGTGAATATCCTGTTCATGCTGGCGAAGTGCCCGCTTCCGCGCATATGGTAGCAGCATGGCGGACGGAACACCTCTCGATGTTCAGGTTTATTCCCGGATTGCTGATATCGGGCAAGCGGCATGGGATGCGTGCGCTGGTGGGGAGAACCCGTTCGTGTCCTACGCCTTCCTCTCGGCGCTGGAGGATAGCGGCTCGGTAGGCGCGCGCACCGGCTGGCACCCGCGCCACGCCGTGCTGCGGGATGGCACAGGTCAGGTGGCGGCGGTGGCCCCCTGCTACGCCAAGACGAACTCCTACGGCGAATACGTGTTTGACCACGGCTGGGCCAACGCGCTGGAGCGGGCGGGCGGACGCTATTACCCCAAATTGCAGGTGGCAGCGCCGTTTTCGCCCGTGCCGGGGCCACGCTTTCTGCGGCGTGGCGGCGTGCCCGTGGCAGTCCTGGCGCGGGCGTTGGAGGCCATGGCGGAGGAGCTGGACTGTTCCTCCGTCCACGTAACCTTCTGCACGCGCGAGGAATGGGAGGCGCTGGGCCAAGCCGGATGGCTGCAACGCTTAGGCATGCAGTATCATTGGGAGAACCGGGGTTATGCCGGGTTTGAGGATTTTTTAGCCGCGTTGTCATCCCGTAAGCGCAAGGCCGTGAAGCGCGAGCGGCGGGACGCGCAGGCGGGCCTCACCTTCCGGGCGCTGAGCGGCGCTGAACGCACGCCGGATATCTGGAGCGTGTTTTACAAATTCTACACTTCCACCGTGGACCGCAAATGGGGCGGGGCC
>JAQUAC010000031.1 GCA_028687415.1 Acidocella sp.
ACTGCTTATGCTGCCTCCATCGAGCAGGGCAGCCTCGCCGTGGCGCGCGGCGTGGCGCTGACAGAGGATGACCGCCTGCGCCGCGGCGTCATCGAAAGCATCATGTGCGACCTCACCGCCGAGCTGCCCGGCGCCTTGCTGCCGGACGCCGAGGTGCTGCGCGGTTTCGCTGCCGACGGGCTCGTGGAATGGGACGGACGGCGTGTGACCGTGACTGAGCGCGGCCGCCCCTTCGTCCGCAATGTTGCAGCCTTGTTCGACGTTTATTTGCAGCGCGCCAGCAGCACGCCACGCCACGCCGTGGCGGTGTAGGGCAGGAGGCTCGTTAAACCGGGAGGGCATTGCTCTCCCGGTTTTTTTATGCGCGGCCAAGAAAAAACCCTGCCATGGAATCCATGGCAGGGCCAAGTCTGGGGAGTGTATCCGCTTTGGGATAAAGAGCTTATACGGTGAAGTTCCGTGCATATCCTTGATGCAGATCAAAACAACAAATTAATCCGCATTCTGGCCCATGCGTGGCGCCGGTGCCGCGATCTCCACACAGTCCTGTAGCTCAATCACGCCGCTTGTATTCTCCACCAGAATACGCAACGCATGCGCTTCCTCCTCGCTGAACACGCAGCCTTCGAGCTTCACGATGCCGCCTTTCACGCTGATCTCCACCCCGGTTTTCGGCGCCCATGGTTCCTGTTTCATTGCCGACGCAATCGTCGCCTCAATCTCCACATCATCAACTTCTTCCAGCCTGTCCACGAGCTTGTCCGCAAGTTTGGTCAGCAGGTCGAACCGGCTGATCACGCCCACCAGCGCATCGTCCTGCAATACCGGCAGGCGCTTCACGCGTTTTTGCAGCATCAGCTCAGTGGCTTTCAACAGGCTTGTCTCCGGCCGGACAAACACCGGATTAGGCGTCATCACATCCCCGACATAGCGCCCATGCGTATGCGTGTATTCGGCGGCAAGCGAGGCGGTTTTCATAAACCCCTTCAGCCAGTTCGCCTGCCGCGTGCTGGTGCCCAGCTCCGGCCGGCGCAGCAAATCGCCCTCAGTAACAATCCCGATGAGGTGGCCTTCATCATTAAGCACCGGGAGGCCACTGACATGATGTCGCACCATCCAATGCGCGGCCTCTGCCAAGCTGGTGCCGGGCTGCACCGCTACGATATCCCGTGTCATCACTTCGGAAACGATCATGGCACTTTCGACCTCAAATAAAGGCCGTGAGCTAAGGTCGGGATGGGGCTGTCTGTCCTTGATTCAGGTCAAAGCTCCGCCGTAACGGTTCAATGCGCGCGCATGGCTGCCAGCCGCCTGTAGAGTGTATTGCGGCTGATGCCGAGATTGCGCGCGGCGGCGGCGATATTGCCGCCTGCCTCGCTCACTGCGCCCGCGATCATCGCGTCGGATTGCGCGCGCAGTGTGGAACCCGCCGGCTCGGGTGTAGGCATTGGCTTCTGGCGCATCTCGCGTAACGCTTCTTCGCTGAGATGATGCATGCAAAGCATGTTTTCATCTTCCTCAAGCATCAGGCAGGCGGTTCGCAGCATGCCAGAGAGCTGGCGCAGATTCCCCGGCCAGGCATAGCGGGTGCAGGCCTGGGCCAACTCCAGTGAAAGCGTCGGCACCTCGCCGCCGCGTGCCTGGGCCTCGCGCGCCAGAATGCGCCCGATCAGCGCCATGATATCCATGCGTTCGCGCAGCGGCGGCAACGAGATGGCAAGCCCGTTCAGCCGGTAATACAAATCCGCGCGGAAGGTCTTCGCCGCGATGCGCGCCGTGAAATCCGCATGCGTGGCACTGATGAGCAGGAAATCCACCGGCACCGGCTTGCCGCCCACCGGTGTCACTTGCCCCTCTTCCAGCACGCGCAGCAGCCGCGTCTGCATCTGCAACGGCATGTCGCCGATTTCATCCAAAAATAATGTGCCGCCATTAGCCTCGCGGATGCGCCCGACCGAGCCCTCGCGCTTGGCCCCCGTGAAAGCCCCTGGCGCATGGCCGAAGAGTTCTGATTCGATCAGCGTCTCAGGTAGTGCCGCGCAGTTTACCGCCACGAATGGCCCGCCTGTGCGTGGCCCTGCCTGGTGAATGGCGCGGGCGAAGAAGTCCTTGCCCACGCCGGTTTCGCCTTGCAGCAGAATCGGCACCTTGCGCCCTAGCACGCGGCGCAGCTGACCAATGGCTTTGCCCACGCGTTCATCGCCCGTATCCAGCTCATTCAGCGCATCGGTCTTCGCCGCGCCGGCACTCACGCTTGCCATGCGGCGGATGTTTGGCACGCGCATCTGCTCAACGGAAACGTAAATCGTCTCGCCCCGGCGCAGATGCATCACCACCGGCCGCCCCTGCGTGCGCCTGTCCAGATCCATAAGATCCTGCAGGGACATATCGAAGAACTTGCCGAAATCCTGGTGGCCGATATCCATCTGGCGCAGTCCCAGCATGTTGAAGCCGCTGCGGTTAGCCCCCAGAATACGCCCATCCTCGCTGATCGCGATAGCCCCCTCCATCACGCTGCCGAGGCAGTCGCTGGACAGATGAAACCGCAATTTCGTCTGATTGATGAAAGATATTTCAAAAATCCGGTTCTCGATCATCTGCGCCGCGGCGCGCACCAGCCCGAATGTGTGCGGGTGGTAGCGCCGTGCGTCACAAGAGATGTCGATGACCCCCAGCAGCTTGCCGCTGGGCTCGGTAAGCGGGGCGGCGGCACAGGCGAGGAAATTGTTGTGGCGAAGGTAATGTTCCGTACCGTTCACCACAATCGGCTTGCCCTCGATGAGGGCGGTGCCGACGGCGTTGGTGCCGCGCGCATCCTCCGCCCAGCAGGCGCCCGGCTGTAGCGCCACCTTGGCGGCGCGCGTGCAGAAATCCACGTCTCCTGCGGCTTCCAGCAAATAGCCATTCTCGTCGGAGAGTAGCATGATACAGCCTGAGTCCTTGATCTGGCTGTAGAAATATTCCATCACCGGCCTGGCTTGGGAGATCAGCGTGGCGTGACGCTCCGCCGCTTGGCGCCGCTCCGCCTGGCTGAAATGTGGCTGATCCACCCTGGTTTGTTCGGGGGCGAGGCCCGCCATCCGGCAGCGTTGCCAGGAGCGGCTGATATCCCCAGGGTCAAGACCCAGGGGCACGGCGGCGTGGTGGTTCAACGACCCCATTCTAGCCGACACCCGAAATGGTTCCATGATAGTGACACATTCCTGCACCCTTATAAATTAGTGGAACTTCGTTTGTTTATGTTCCTTGTTGTTTTTCGTAGGCTTAGCCCCGGTGTGTTGCAAGTGAAAATCATGAATGCTCCATTATGCAACATCGTGCTGTTTCGTGACGTACCAAGCGGGCAAAAACTGCACCCGTTTGCCGGTTGAGGGGCGGAAAGCCGGGGTTTCTCTCGGAATGGCAGGTTTGGCACGGCTCTTGCTCATCTGCGGTCAACGTCCCCAAGCGGTCATAAAATGGTCCGCGCCAACAACACGAGGAAACAACATGCTCGATGCTGCCATAGCCCCTCTTCCGGGAAGTGCCGTTGCTGGCTTCTCTTTCAAGCCCCGCTACGACAATTTCATCAATGGCAAGTTTACCGCACCGCTCAGCGGCCAGTATTTCGACAATGTGTCCCCCATCACTGGCCGGGTATTCACCCAGGCCGCCCGCTCCAACGAGGCGGACATCAATCTGGCGCTGGACGCCGCGCATGCCGCCGCTGATGCCTGGGGCAAGCGCCCGCCCGCTGAGCGCGCCCTGATCCTCAGCCGCATGGCCGACCGCCTGGAGCAGAATCTGGACCTGCTCGCCTATGTCGAGACCGTGGATAACGGAAAGCCGTTGCGTGAGACCATGGCGGCGGATGTGCCGCTGGCAATCGACCACCTGCGCTACTTCGCCGCCTGCGTTCGCGCCCAGGAAGGTGCCCTTTCCGAGATCGACGAAACCACCGTCGCTTATCACTACCATGAACCGCTGGGCGTCGTCGGCCAGATCATTCCCTGGAACTTCCCGCTGCTCATGGCTGTGTGGAAACTGGCCCCCGCCATCGCCGCCGGCAATTGCGTGGTGCTGAAGCCCGCCGAGCAGACCCCGGTCAGCATCCTGGTGCTGGCGGAGCTGATCGCCGACCTGCTGCCGCCGGGCGTGCTCAACATCGTCAACGGCTTCGGCCTGGAAGCGGGCAAGCCGCTCGCCTCCTCCAACCGCATCGCCAAAATCGCCTTCACCGGCGAGACGACGACCGGCCGCCTGATCATGCAGTATGCCAGCCACAACCTCATCCCGGTTACGCTGGAGCTGGGCGGCAAATCCCCGAACATCTTCTTTGATGACGTGATGGCCGAGGACGATGCATTCCTCGACAAGGCGGTTGAAGGTCTGGTGCTGTTCGCGCTGAACCAGGGCGAGGTCTGCACCTGCCCGTCGCGCGCCTTCATTCAAGAGAAGATCTACGACCGTTTCATGGAGAAGGTGCTGAAGCGCGTCGCTGTTATCAAGCAGGGCAACCCGCTGGACATCTCCACCATGATCGGCGCCCAGGCGTCCTCCGAGCAGGTGCAGAAGATTCTCTCCTACATCGATATCGGCAAGCAGGAAGGTGCTGAATTGCTCATCGGTGGCGCCAAGGCCTCGCTCGGCGGCGCGCTGTCGGAGGGCTATTACATCCAGCCGACCGTGTTCCACGGCAATAACAAGATGCGCATCTTCCAGGAGGAGATCTTCGGGCCGGTGCTCTCCGTCACCACCTTCAAGACGGAAGAAGAAGTGCTGCACGCCGCCAATGACACACTGTATGGTCTCGGCGCTGGCGTGTGGTCGCGTGACGGCAACCGCGCCTACCGCATGGGCCGCGGCATCAAGGCTGGCCGCGTGTGGACGAACTGCTACCATCTCTACCCGGCGCATGCCGCGTTCGGCGGGTACAAGCAGTCCGGCATTGGCCGCGAGACGCACAAGATGATGCTCGACCACTACCAGCAGACCAAGAACATGCTGGTCAGCTACAGCCCCAACGCGCTCGGTTTCTTCTAAGAAGGGTGTGGGGCTAATGATCGAGGCTCCGGCGCGCGTTCTGGCAACTCCAGCCGCGCTGGAACTCATCTCCCGGCTGACGGCGGAGCATGGTCCCATCATGTTCCATCAGTCAGGCGGATGCTGCGACGGCTCCTCGCCGATGTGCTACCCTGTGGGCGATTATCTGGTTGCTCCAGATGACGTCAGGCTGGGCAGCGTCGGCGGGGCTGCATTCTTTATTAGCGCATCGCAATTTGAATACTGGAAATTTACCCAGCTGATCATAGATATCGTTCCAGGTATGGGCGGAATGTTCACGCTGGAGAACGGATCGGGGCAGCGCTTTCTTACCCGGTCCCGTGTTTTTGGCGAGGCGGAACTGGAAGCCTTGCCAACGACCGAGAAAATCTGAATAGTCCAGTCAATGACAACAATGTCGCCTAGGTGGCGCATTCAACTATAACAAAGGGGAAAACAGGATGAGCTTGTTGAAACATTCCAAACTCGCGCGCCGCCTGCTCGCTGGCGCCAGCTTCGGGCTGGCTGCCGGGCTGGTCTCCGTGAGCGGCGCCAAGGCCGATCAGAGCGCCTATGTGCCTGTCACGGATGCGCAGTTGCAGAATGCCGGTTCCGACGCTGGCTGGCTGATGTTCAACCGCGACTACACGGGCCGCGATTACGCGCCCTTTACCCAGATCACTCCGGACAACATCAGTAAGCTGACCGTGGCCTGGACCTCCGGCAAGATCGACATTCCAGACGGCTTCGAGGATACCCCGATCGTGAATGGCGACTACATGTTCGTCACCACGCCGAAGGATCACGTCATCGCCTACAACGCTGTCACCGGCGCCAAGCTGTGGGAATACGACTACAAGGTGCCGCCGGCCGCCTACAAGACGCTGTGCTGCGACACCAATAACCGCGGCGTGGCGCTGTACGGCAATCTGGTGATTCTCGGCACGCTGGATAACCATGTAGTGGCGCTGGACGCGGCAACCGGTGCGGTGAAGTGGGATGTCTCCATTATGGAGCCGGGCGTGGGTTACTCCATCTCCGAGGCCCCGCTGGTTGTGAATGGTAAGGTCATCATCGGCTCCGGCGGCGGCGAATACGGTGCCCGCGGCTTCCTGGTCGGGCTGGATGCGAATACCGGCGCGCAGGTCTGGAAAACCTACACCACCGCCCTTGAGAACGAGCCCGGCGGCGACACCTGGCCGGCTGGCATGGCCAAGACCGGCGGCGGCGCGCCCTGGATGACCGGCACCTACGACCCGGAGACCAAGACGCTGTTCTGGGGTGCTGGCAATCCCGGCCCGTGGCTGGCCACCATGCGCCCCGGCAAGAACCTGTACACTGACTCTCTGCTGGCCCTGGACCCCGATACGGGCAAGATGAAGTGGTACTACCAGTACACCGCCAACGACACCTGGGATTACGATGGCGTGAATACCCCGGTGCTGCAGGACATCACCTACGAGGGCAAGACCTACAAGGCGATCGTGGAAGCTAACCGTAACGGTTATTTCTATGCGCTGGACCGCACCAACGGCAAGCTCATCTACGCCAAGACCTTCACGCATGACATCTCCATGAAGGGCGTCGTGGACGGTCAGGTCGTGGGTAACGACGAGGTGCGCCCGGCGCTGGACAAGACCATTTTCACCTGCCCGTCCTTCCTAGGCGGCAAGAACTGGTGGCCGATGGCGGTCGATCCCGAGGCCAACATGGCCTATGTGCCCACGTTGCACGCTTGCATGACCATGACCGGCGTGCCCGTGAGCTACGCGGCGGGCCTGCCCTTCCTGGGTGAGACGTTCAAGATGATGCCTGACCCCTCCAGCCCCGGCGTGCTGGGGTCCTTCCAGGCCATCAATCTCTCGACCGGCAAGATGGTGTGGGAACATAAGTCTGCTGATCCGTGGGATGGCGGCGCGCTGGCGACCAAGGGCGGCGTGGTGTTTACCGGCCTGCCGGATGGCCACCTCTACGCCTATGACGCCAAGACCGGCAAGCAGGTATGGGTGAGCCCGGATCTGGGTTCGGGCATCATCGCCACCCCGATCTCTTATCAGGTCAACGGCACGCAATATGTCGCGGTGTGGTCTGGCTGGGGCGGCGTGTGGCCGATATGGTCCGGCAAGTTGGGCGCGCCGCTGGCAAAAAACCCGCGTGGGGGGCATCTGTATGTCTTCAAGCTTGGTTCCTGAGACTAACTCCTCCCGGTCGCGCAAGCGGCCGGGGGTCTTTTCCTGCGGGGCGGTGCTGGCCGCCGCCCTGATTTGCGCGCCCGCACATGCTGCGGGAATCAGTTTTTGCCTGGGAAAGGCAAACCCCATGTTCACGACCGACAAGGCCGTGGCCAACGCCGTGGCGCAGGCGCAGAACCGCACGCCATCCTTCGTGCTGCGTGATTCTTCGGGCGAATCCACAGATGACGACGATCTGACGGGCCGCTCGCAGGTGCGATATTTCACCAAACTGGCAACGCAGTGTGACGTCATCATGGGTTTCCCGGTGGAAGCCGGGTTCAATTCGCTACCGGACGGCATGGCGGCCAGCCTGCCTTACGCACAGACTGGCTTCGTGATGGCCAGCGCCGGCACCTCCGCGCCGAGCTTCAACGAAGCAGCGCATTCGTCCCAGGTCGGCGTGGTCATCATGACTGTCGCCTCCACCTACTTCGATTCCTCGACGATGATGCATGAGCATGTGTACTACAGCAACGACCAGCTTTACGGTGCGCTGACGCATGGCGATGTCGACGCCGCTCTCATCTGGCAACCCTGGTTGAACCAGCAACTTGTGGCGCATCCGCAGAAATGGCACGTCGCGGCGGTGAACATGCCGCACGCGACATGGAATATCGTTGCCCTGTATCGGCAAACAGCGCAGAATAAAGCGGCGGTGCAGGCATTTAACAATGCCATTGGCAGCCTTGCCGCGAGCGGGCAACTGAGCCACATCGTGCAGCCATACGACATCCCTGAAACGGAGCATTGAGAGAAAACCGATGAAGACATTGAAAATCGCAGGATCGGCCGTCGCAGGCGTGTTGCTCATGGCAGCTTCAGCTGGCGCGGCCACACCCCCGGCCCTGTACACCGATGCCCAGGCCACTGCAGGCAGCACCGTGTTCTCGGATAATTGCGCGATGTGCCACGGTGCCGACCTGACCGGTGCCGCTGGCCCTGCGCTTATCGGCCAGGCTTTTGCTGCTCCCGGCAGCAATTACACGGTCGGCGCGATTTTCAGCGAGATTGCCGAGCAGATGCCAGCTGGCCAGCCCGGTAGCCTGAGCCAGACACAGTATGAGCAGGTCATGGCCTATATCCTGAAGGAGAACGGTTTTCCGTCCGGCAGCACGGCGTTGAACTACAAGGCCAGCTTGGCCTCCACCGTGCCGCTGGTCTCGCAGGTTAAGTAACCGCCTAAACCGCGCGGCTGCCGAGGCTGCGCGGTTGTAACAAAGGAATTTGCAAGCGTCTTTGCAAATAGGCCGGGGCAGCTTCGCCGCTGGCTTTAATGAAGGAGGAAGAATAATATGTGGCACAAACCCGTTATCAAGCAGATCTGCGTCGGCGCCGAGATCAACAGCTACGTCTCCGCCGTTCGTAAGTAATCTGACGCAGCATTAAGCCAACCCAAGTGCCGTATCCGTCTCTCCAATGCAGGTGAAGGTACTTGGCGCGGCGGCCGGTGGCGGCTTCCCGCAATGGAACTGCCACTGCGCCTGCTGCACCCGCGCCCGTTCGGGCGACCCGGCGGTAAAACCACGCACCCAGGCGTCTCTGGCTGTTAGCGCTGATGGCAAACGCTGGGTGCTGCTTAACGCCAGCCCGGATCTTCCAGCACAACTGCGAGACAACCCCGTTCTGCACCCGGACCCGTCCGGCCCGGCGCGCAACTGTCCCATCGCCGCGGTGGTCATCTCCGGTGGCGATATAGATTGTATCACCGGCCTGCTCTCCTTGCGTGAGAGTCATGAGTTCCGCCTGTACGCACAGGATTTCGTGCGTGGCATTCTACAGGGTGATCAGGTATTCAACGTCCTCAACCCCGCCCTTGTGCAATATGAAACCCTGCCACCCACGCAACCCGTAAAATTGCGCGATGCGCATGGCGTGCCGCTCGGCCTCACGGTTGAGAGTTTCTCCGTTCCCGGCAAATTGCCGCTGTATCAGGAGGCCGGGCGCGACCTCTCCCAACTCGTTAGCGGCGATGCCGTCATTGGCCTCTCCGTGCGTGACGATGCCGGGCACACGCTGCTCTTCATTCCCGGTTGCGCCTATGTCACCGACGATATCCGAGCCCGCGCCGACGCCGCCGATATTCTGTTTTTCGATGGCACACTCTGGCAGGATGACGAGATGATCCGTGCCGGGCTCGGCACCAAAACCGGCACGCGAATGGGGCATATTTGCGTTTCAGGCGAAAACGGCACGCTCAAGGCTCTTGCGGACGTCACCAAACCGCGTAAAATCTTCATACATATAAATAATACGAACCCGATATTGTGCGATGACTCACCGGAAGCGGACATTACCCGCAAAGCCGGTTGGACCATCTCCTATGACGGCATGGAGGTAACGTTATGACAGAAAAACTGACTCCGGCGCAGCTCGAATCGGCCTTGCGCGACATTGGCGCGCGGCACTACCATAACCTGCATCCGTTTCACAAAATGCTGCACTCCGGAGCCTGCACGCGCGAGCAGGTGCAAGCCTGGGCGCTGAACCGTTATTACTATCAGGCATCCATCCCCCGGAAGGACGCCGTGCTTCTCGCCCGCCTGCCGGATGCAGCTTCCCGCCGCGCTTGGCGCCAGCGCCTGGTGGACCATGATGGTGAACGCGAAGGCGATGGCGGCATCGCTCGCTGGCTCCGCCTCGCGGAAGGCGTGGGGCTCGATGCAGCCTATGTCGAATCCACCGCCGGCATCCTGCCTGCTACCCGTTTCGCCGTGGACGCTTACGTGACTTTCGTGCGCGAGCGTTCGCTGCTGGAGGCCGTTGCCTCCTCGCTCACCGAGATGTTCTCCCCCACCATCATCGCCGAGCGCGTGACCGGCATGTTGGCGAATTACGATTTTGTCTCGAAGGACACGCTGGTCTACTTCAATGCCCGTCTGCACCAGGCCCCGCGCGATGCCGATTTCGCTCTGGATTATGTGAAAACCCATGCGCGCACGCGGGAAGAGCAGAATCTTGTCCTCGCCGCCCTGCGTTTCAAATGCGATGTGCTGTGGGCACAGGTCGATGCTCTCTATTCCGCTTACGTCGTGCCCGGCATGGTGCCGCATGGTGTCTTCCTCGCGCCGCAAGCGGACGTGGCGCTGGCAAGTTGAGCGTCACGCTCCAGTCCGTCCCCGCGCTGCGGCGCGGGGTGCGGCGGCAATTCGATACCGCGCGCAACGCCCCGGTGCTGATGGCGCCTGAGCGTGTGGTGATGTTGGATGACATCGCCGACGCCATCATCGCCGAATGTGACGGCAAGCGCAGCGCCGGTGAAATTGCCACGCGCCTCGCCGCGCGTTTTAGCGCGCCGGAAGCAGACGTCCTGGTCGATGTGCTCGCTTTTCTGGAGGAGCTGTCCGAAGCCTCGCTGGTGGCCCTGTGAGCCGCGTGCCGCCCCCACTGGCGCTCATGGCGGAACTCACGCATCGCTGCCCACTGCAATGCCCGTACTGCTCCAATCCGCTGGAAATGCTGAAAGCCGGGCAGGAGCGCGACACCGCCTTCTGGTTCGGCCTCATCGACGAAGCCGCAGCCCTCGGTGTGCTGCAAATCCATTTCTCCGGTGGCGAACCAACCCTGCGCGCCGATCTGCCGCGCCTTATCGCGCACGCATCCATGGCTGGGCTGTACGCCAACCTCATCACCTCCGCCGTGCTGCTGGATGAAGCCAAACTGCGCGCCCT
The DNA here is from genome assembly GCA_028687415.1 of Acidocella sp. Classification (GTDB taxonomy): domain Bacteria; phylum Pseudomonadota; class Alphaproteobacteria; order Acetobacterales; family Acetobacteraceae; genus Acidocella. The sequence goes on from JAQUAC010000031.1 coordinate 10,925, forward strand.
GGCCGATGCCGGGCTCGGCCATGTGCAGATCAGCCTGCAAGGCGCGGACCCGGAAAACGCTGACCGCATAGGCAATTACAAAGGCGGGCACAACAAGAAACTCGCCATTGCCCGGCTGGTGCCGGAGCTAGGCATGTCGCACACCATCAACGCCGTGGTGCATCGGCAGAACCTGCACGAGCTGCCGGAGATGATCGATCTGGCGCTGTCCCTCGGCGCCGACCGGCTGGAAATCGCGCATGTGCAGTATCATGGCTGGGCCTTGCGCAACCGTGCCGCGCTCATGCCCACCCGCGCGCAGTTCGAGGCCGCCAATACCCTGGTTGAGGCCCGCCGCGCCGAGCTCGGCGCGCGCATGCGCATCGACTACGTGGTGCCGGATTACTATGCCGACGTGCCAAAAACCTGCATGGGCGGCTGGGGCCAGAAGCTGCTGAACGTAGCGCCTGATGGTCGCGTGCTGCCCTGCCACGCCGCCGAAACAATCCCCGGCCTTGTGTTCGACCGCGTGGGTGAGCAACCCTTGCGCGAGATCTGGGAAAACGGCGCCGCGTTCGAGACATTCCGTGGCACGGCCTGGATGCAAGAGCCCTGTGCCTCCTGTGCGCTGAAGGAGCAGGATTGGGGCGGCTGCCGCTGTCAGGCGCTGGCCATCACCGGAGATGCCGCCGCCACCGATCCCGTCTGCGCCCTCTCTCCCCGCCATGCCGAGATGAACGCGATGGCGGCAATGGAGGCCGAAGCCGGAGTACAAAATTTCATCTATCGACGGATTTGACCCGTGCGCAAATTTCTTCTGTTGTTCACGGCCCTGCTGCCTGTTGCCGCCCTGGCGCAAACGGCCCCAACCACCGTTAAAAAAGTCACCATCGACACCTCGCCGCTCGGCGGCGGCATTCCCATTGCCAAGTTCCCGCATCAGGTACAGTTGTTTTCAAAGTCAGACCTCACCCGCCATGGCGAGGCAGACCTTACGCGCACTCTGGCCGAGCAGGGCTTGGGCGTGAATCTGGAGAACAGCCAAGCCAACCCCTACCAGCCCACCATCCTCTATCACGGCTTCGAGCTCTCGCCGATCCAGGGCACGCCCGCCGGGCTCAGCGTCTACGTGAACGGCGCCCGCTTCAATACCCCCTTCGGCGATCTGGCACTGTGGAGCATGTTGCCGAATGACGCCATCCAGTCAGTGAACCTTGAGGACGGCAACCCGGTCTTCGGCCTCAACGCGCTCGGCGGCGCGTTGGACGTGAAGATGAAGGACGGCTTCACCACCCATGGCGGTGAGATCGAGGTACAAGGCGGCTCCTTCGGCCAGGTCGCCGGGCATCTGGAATACGGCAAGCAGGCGGGCAACACCGCCGCGTATTTTGACATCAGCGCCGCCCGCTCCACCGGCTGGCGCGACGAGCAGGGCTCCGACCTGCGCAATTTCTATGGCGATCTCGGCTGGCGCAGCCGGAACGTTACGCTGCACATCAATGCCACGCTGGCGGAATCCGGACTGAGCGGCCCAGGCACTGTGCCGGAGCAATTGCTGGCGGCGGACAGTTCCTCGCAATTCACCGGCCCCAACAGCATCAACGACAAATACGCCAAACTCGCCACCATACTGGACATCCGCCTCAGCGATGCCAGCTCCCTGCAGGGGGTTTTGTATTACGAGAATCTGCACGAACACCTCGTCAACGGCAACGGCCCCAACGACTTACCTTGCGGCGATGGCGTCAGCCTCTGCCAGGGCGGGGCAGGGGGGGATGTCAGCACCGCGCTCGGCGGCGGAATCATTCCGCAATATCTGCCCGATGGTAGCAACGCCTACGGCCAGCTCAACCTCAACACCAGCAACACCAACGGCTATGGCGGCTCGGTGCAGTTCACGCATAGCGGCATACTCGGCAAACTCGTCGCGGGGCTGAGCTACGATGCCGGTTTCACCAAATACGGCGCCGCCGCCTATGACGGTGCCTTGACGCTCGACACCCGCAACTATTACGCCCTGCCCGGCACCGGGCTGGGTTACGAGGTGGATGAGCCCGGTACCGTGCCGGTTGATGTCGCTATCCGTAACGAATATGCCGGCGCCTATGCCTCTGACACTTTCAACATCACCAAGCGCCTCGCCATCACCGCTGGTGGACGCTTCAATATCGCCTACATCGCCCTTCATAATGAGCGCGCACCTGACCCCAACGCCGCTGGTGGCGGGCTGAACGGTCACCATTACTACCAGCATTTTAACCCGGCTGTTGGCGCCACCTACAGCGTCACGCCCATGCTCACGCTCTATGGCGGCTGGTCGGAGCAGAATAACAGCGTTGGAAAACAGCGCAGGTGTTGGGCGTTGACAGTTCGAGTAGCATGTTGGCGCGCGCCCACCAAGATTATCCACAAAGTCAGTGGTTAAAAGCGAA
>JAQUAC010000032.1 GCA_028687415.1 Acidocella sp.
TGTTCATGCAGGCTCTGACACCGGACCCTGATACCGTTCTCAATAATTTTAACAAGCTTGTCCCGCTTTCGGATGGTGAGCGGGCCCGTATCGCTGCTGACCTTGGTGACCGACCAAAGTATATCCCGGTTCTGCTGAAGGATTATCTTAAATGGCCCGAAATGGCCACGATCGAGGTTAATACTCCCGATCTAACCGGTGTGATTGTGGAAGTGGGTGCCAGCAGGGTTTACCCCTTGGGCCCGGCTTTGGCCCACGCGGTTGGGTATGTTGCCCGGCCCAACCAGGCCGAAGCAAAGCGTGATACCATTTTGGCTTTGCCCGGTATGAGGGTTGGCCGTACTGGGGTGGAAGCTGACCAGGATGACGTTTTACGGGGTTCGCCCGGATTTGTGCAAACCGAGACGAATGTCCACGGTGAAGTGGTTCGTCAGGTAGCCCATGATAGTGGCTCCATTGGGCAAACGGTCGCCCTGGCCATCGATGCGGGGCTGCAAAATCTGGCGGTACAGCGGCTAAATGACCTGGCTGGTAGCGCTGTGGTGCTGGATGCGCTCACCGGCGAAATTTTAGCGTTGGCAAATTCGCCTTCCTTCGATCCGTCTCTATTCGATAAAGGTGTGCCCAACATCGTTTGGCAGGGCTGGATGAACGATCCCGCGCATCCGCTGTTGAACAAGGCCACCGCCGGGTTGTTTGCGCCAGGTTCGACCTTCAAGCCAACTGTTACACTCGCGGCAATGAAGCATGGCTCACTCACGGCCGATACCGTGCTTTATTGCCCTGGCTACCTTGATCTTGGCGACCACAGATTCTGGTGCGACAATCATGTGGCCCATGGGCACATAACGGTGACGACGGCTTTGCAGGTGAGCTGCGATGTGTTTTTTTACCAGGTGGCACTTGGCGTTGGCGCGGATCGGATGGCGGATATGGCCAACCAACTCGGTATCGGTATCGATTTGGGGGTGGATTTACCCTCGGCGGCCCCTGGCCTGGTTCCCACGTTGGATTGGGCACGCGCCCATGGCATCCATTGGGCGGAAGGCAACACCGTCGTGCAGGGCATCGGCCAGGGCTATACCCAGGTCACGCCATTGGCCCTTGCCACCATGATCGCCCGCGTTGCCAGCGGGCTGGCCGTCGGTCCGCATATCGCGCGGCGGATCGAAGGTGTGTTGCAGGCAGGTGCCGACGCGGCTGACTGGCCGGTCCTGGATATCGACGATCGCCACCTGGCCGTGCTGCGGCAGGGCCTCTTTGAGGTGGTCAACACACCGGCGGGCACCGCCTATAATGCCCGGCTGATGACCCCCAATGTGCAGATGGCCGGCAAAACCGGAACCGCCCAGGTGCATGACAACACCGCGGCCGAGAAGATGAAAAACTTCAATGACGCCACGATGGCACTGGCTGACCGACCAAACGGGCTGTTCGTCGGCTTCGCACCGTACGAATCTCCACGTTACGCCGTCGCAGTCATCGTTGAGCACGGGCTATGGGGTGCGCAATCCGCCGCCCCCATCGCGCGGGATCTTCTCACCTATGCCATCATCAACGACCCGGCCGGACGAGATGCGCCGTTGGGGCAACAACTCTCTGAGGTCACCTCGTCATTTTAGAGGGACGTTGCATCTTGGTTTGAGCATAGCCGGTTCGCCGCAGTCTGCCGGCGCCAGCCATAGATGCCGAACCCGAGAAGGGTGGTGAGACCGGTTGGACCGAGACCATATACCGACCAGGTCATCAGCGAAACCGAACGGAGCGCAGGAAAATGCGGTAAAAGGTACTGCGCGCCAAAGCAGAAACCCACGAATATGAATCCTATGGCAATACATTTACTCGCTTCCCCGCGCTTCAGGGGAGGGTCAGAGCAACACATCAGCAGTTACTTTCAAGGGTAAATCCATCGGATATCAACCAGCTACCTCTCAAGATCACGGAGAATTGGGCACTCAGGCCGATTGTCGCCATGACAGGTATCCGCTAACTCCTGTAGAGCGTCGCGCATAGCCGTCAGCTCAACAATCTTTGCTGTTAGATCGGCGACATGTTCGAGGGCAATTTGCCGAACCGCCCGGCTTGATTTTTTACCCTGCCAAAGCCCCACCAGCAACTTGATCCTGCTCATTGGCATGCCAAAGTCCCGTGCCCGCCGGATGAAGCGCAATGTCCGGATTTCGGTATCACCATAGACCCGGTATCCCGCCCCTGTGCGAGATGCCGCCGGGATAAGGTTTACACTTTCATAATACCGCATCATCTTGGCGGTGACGCCAGATGCTTTGGAGGCTTCTCCAATATTCATAGCACTTCCATCAAGATGTGTGTGGACGCCAGCGGCGCATCAATAACGCGTTCGCTACGACAGAGACGCTACTCAACGCCATCGCAGCGCCGGCAAAAACGGGGTTCAAAAACCCAAACGCGGCGAGCGGAATACCCGCGAGATTGTAAACAAATGCCCACCCCAACCCTTGCCGAATTTTATGGTAGATTTGCTTTGAAATTTCAATCGCGTCCGCGACGAGCGCCGGGTCGCCACGCATCAAAGTCACGCCGGCGGTCGCCATCGCAACATCGGTGCCTGTACCCATTGCGATGCCAATATCCGCCGCTGCCAAGCCCGGGGCGTCATTGATGCCATCCCCAACTATGGCAACGACTTTGTTCTCGCTTCTCAACCGGGCTATCGCTGCCGCTTTGTCACCGGGCAATAACTCCGACACGAACTCACTGATGCCCAAAGACTTGGCGATTGCCTGCGCCGCCCCCTGGTTATCGCCAGTCAGCATAACCGTGCGGACACCATTTTTATTGAGCCGCGCAACAGCCGCTTGAGCGGTTGGCTTCACAATATCGCCAAATGCGAGCAGCCCCAAGATTTGCAGTGTGGGCGTTGTTTCGGCAAGCCATGAGACGGTAAAACCGCTCGCCTCAAATGCTGCCGCTCGATCCGTCAGCAAATCGCATGGCAGTTGATGTTCCTTCATGAGGCGCGGGGTCCCAAGCAACAATTGTCGGCCATTAAGTTCTGCTGATACACCGCGGCCACCAAGCGCGCGAAAGCCATTAACGGCCTGGGGCAAAACAGAATCCGCTTCAGCCCGCGCGCGAACTGCCAGCGCCAGGGGATGTTCACTCCCCGTTTGTAGCGAGGCTGCGAGTCGCAAAACCTCATTTGCGCTTATGCCGGTGCTGGGAACGATGCCGGTTACCGTGGGGCGCCCCTCGGTGAGCGTGCCGGTCTTATCGAAAGCAACGACATTGATGGCGTGAGCGCGTTCCAGAGCTTCGGCGTCGCGGATCAGGATACCATGCCGCGCCGCAATACCCGTGCCGGCCATAATCGCCGTGGGCGTGGCCAAGCCCAGTGAGCAGGGGCAGGCAATGACCAGAACCGATACGGCGTTCAAAACCGCCTCTGTCACATTGCCGGTTGCAGCCCACCAGGAAAAAAGCGTCAGCAATGCGATGCCAAGTACAACCGGTACAAATATGGCGCTGATTTTGTCTACAAGCCGCTGGATCGGCGCCTTCGATGCTTGCGCATTCTCGACCATCCGAACGATTTTGGCGAGCGTGGTTTCGGCGCCGATCGCGGTTGTTTCCACCACGAGCAGACCGTCGCTATTGATCGACCCGCCTGTTACTTTGTCTCCCACGCCCTTTTCGACAGGCAAACTCTCCCCGGTCAGCATCGATTCATCGACACGCCCGCTGCCTTCGATAATCCGTCCGTCGATCGCAATGCGCTCGCCGGGCCGCGTGACGACAATGTCACCAACCCGGACCTGGCCCAATGGAATCTCCAATTCCACACCAGCCTTGCGCACACGGGCGGTATCGGGGCGCAAATGGATCAGCGTCTTGATGGCCGAGGTGGTCTGACGCTTGGCTTTTGATTCGAGCCACTTGCCCAGCAGGATGAAGGTGATGAGCAAGGCCGAACTCTCGAAATAGAGTGCTGGCTCCTGGCCCCGTGGCGTGGCGAGAAGCTCAAACACACTTAAGCCCCAGGCAGCCGACGTACCGAGGGCCACCAGCAGGTCCATATTCCCGGAGAACACTTTAACCGCTTTCCACCCGGCGATATAAAAACGGCCGCCAAGCCAAAACTGCACAACGCTTGCCAGAGCAAATTGTCCCCAGCCGGGAATCATCCCTCGAACACCAAAAAGATGGGTGACCATGCCAATCGCGAGGGGCGCGGAGAATATAAAAGCAGCAACTAAGTGAACAAGCTCACCACGGCTTTTGGCGGCGACCCGCGAATCCTCATCGGCGATGGCATTTGTCGAATCGGTCTCGGCCAGTGCCCGTGTTTCATAGCCCGCGTCGTGGACGGCGGAAATGATTGTTTCCAAATTGTTTGGGCCATGCTGCGTCTTAATCCGGGCGCGTTCAGTCGCCAGGTTTACCTCTACCGAAGTGACCCCGGGAACGCGTTTAAGGGCACGCTCAACGCGATTTACGCAACTGGCGCAGGTCATCCCGTCGATGCCGATATCAATCTCGACACTAGCGTCGGCGATCTCGGACGGAGCTATATTGAGCTCTGAGGTGGCGACATCCATTGCAAAACTCCAAATACCCGGTATCAACCGTCAAATAGGGCTTACCACCATGGGAAGGTCAAGGGCGCTTGACCTTCCCATACGGGAATGTCCCTTGATGAGCGCTCTTAATCGGTCTCGGGGAGAGTTGATGTTAACTTTGAAGGTTTCCGGTATTACGTGCTCAAAATGCGTCGAGGCCGTCACAAGATCGGTAAAAAAAGGTAAATTCAGTGGAGGATGTTTTTGTTGACCTTGATAGCGGCAAAGTCACCGTAACAGGGAATCCAAACGAACAAGCGGTGCGGACCGCCATCATCGAGGAAGGTTACGAAATCCTAGCCAGTGCCTAAATTTTGTGATGACCACGCGCGTCCTACGCGACTTGAAAATGCTCGATGCTCGTATCGGGTTTCAGTCCGCGAATTGTGAAATCAGTACACGGCCCGGCCGAGATGTTCGCGATCAGGTTTCTCATAACTATCGTTCATTCGAACAAACGCATGGCTTAGCTCCGTGGCCCTCGCTCGGCGCCGAACACAGATGGAATTGCCTATGAGCGCAGCGTTGTATTTGAAGGTTGACAACATGCACTGCGCCGCGTGCGAAGTGCGCGTTGAACGCAAGATTAGGGCATTGCCCGGTGTAAACAAAGTCCATGTGAGTCATGTATCGGGGCAAGCGAAAGTCTCCGTCACCGGCGGAAATCTCAAGCTTCAAGACTTTGAAGACGCGCTCGTGTCAGACGGTTATACAGTATCCTGGTGGGCGGAGCGCGCCCAGACAAAGCTGGCGGCAACCGGCGGCAACACAAGCCGCGATTATGCGGAAGTCGGCTCAATCTTGCTGCTTCTGCTTGCCGTGTGGTCACTTCTCAGTCACTTCGAGCTGTTGCCAAAAGGTTTGGCGATCAACGATCACATGAGCTACGGATTTGTGTTTCTCATCGGGGTCGTCGCCGCCTTCTCCTCTTGTCTGGCGGTCACCGGCGGCCTGCTTCTCAGCGTTGCCGCAAAATACAACGAGCAATACCCAAATCTTGACGGCTGGCAAAAGTTCAAACCGACACTCTACTTCAATGCCGGACGCGTCATTTCATACACTATTCTCGGCGGTGCCGTGGGCGGGCTAGGGTCTGTATTCACGTTGTCGCAACGGGGAAATGGTATCCTCAGCATCCTTGCCAGCCTCGTGATGATTATACTGGGATTCCAACTTCTGCATCTTTTTCCTTGGATGCGGCGGTTGCAGCCGCGCATGCCGAATGCCTTGGCCCATCGCATTCATGATTTTAGCGGCAAAAGCGGCACCACGCGCTCCGCACCGCTGGTTCTCGGCGCTCTGACGTTCTTCCTGCCATGCGGATTTACTCAGGCACTACAATTCTACGTCTTGTCGACGGGCAACCCCATGACCGGCGCGCTGACGATGCTCGCTTTCTCGCTCGGGACGCTCCCGAGCCTATTATCGCTCAGCATGGTATCGAGCTTTGCTCGCGGAAGTTTCCAGACGCACTTTTTGCGATTTGCCGGCGTGGTGGTGGTTCTGGTCGGCTTCTGGAACATCAAGAATGGTTTAGCGCTTGCCGATATCAACCTCCCCTGGACATCTTTCAATGCGAATTCTGACAGCGCTAGTTCTGTACCTTTGCCAATTATTGGCGGTGTCCAGACCGCAAAGATGACCATCAATGGTTATGACTATTCACCGAGTCATTTTACCGTCCAGGCTGGCGTGCCGGTTAAGTGGCAAATCGACGGAAGCAATGCGACCGGTTGCGCACGGATTGTACTGTCGTCATCTCTCAAAATCGCCAAATACGTCTCGCCCGATCAGGTCACGACGGTCACCTTCATTCCAAGAGAGGCCGGCAACTATTCGTTTAGCTGTCCCATGGGAATGACCACGCGAGGTGCCGCGATCACTGTTTTGCCGAGTAAGCCCGGAACGGCTTTAGTGGCCGATGCATCCGATGAGGTCGGAGATACGACCACCTCGCCGCAACCCATTGCCGGTGGCCAAACATTCAATATGGAAATCTCTCAGGAGAACGGTTTCTATCCGAATTCATTTACGGTTAAAAAGGGCGTGCCATTAACTTTACAAATCAACGACAAGGTCCCTTTGCCCGGATGCCTTGGAGTCATGGTCATCCCAGAATACGACGTGACAGTCCCATTTCAGCTTGGCATCAATACCCTCTCATTTACGCCGACAAAAACCGGTATCATCTACGGTGAATGTAGTATGGGATCGAAAATGATTCGGTTTGTCGTAGTCAATTAACACGTACGATTATGTGGCAACCGCGAAATCGATTGGCAGACAGTAGGCTCGTCGGACTTCTGAACGGGATGGGGCTGCTCTGGGCAGAATACACTTATGCCTGAGACCAGGCCCGTTCTGGAATCCAGCCACGGCACGACGGCAGAGGCAAGCAACTTCCGGACGATCTTCCTGCACACGTCAGTTTGAAATCATAACATGTTCGCCGCGTCGTAGGCAAGCCTTGTGAATAATCTGAACGTCGGCATGAGCTGGGGCGTCTTCCCTCTGTTCTTCACGGCCTTCGGTCTGGGCGTCGAGCGAGTGGGTATCCTCGACGCGGTCTATCCGACACTAATCGCGTCGATGTCGGACGCGTCGCACCCATCCTGGCGGGCGCGGTCGCTCAGTGTGTACCGGTTTTGGCGCGATCTCGGCTACGCGATCGGCGCGCTTTCCACAGGCATCATGATCGATCTCTTCGGCATCGCCGTGGCAATGCGAGAGAGATGAGGCTTTACGCTCATCGGATGACCACGATGGCTTGCTCTACTGAGGTGGTCCAGGCAGCTTTGGCGCCCCGCGCCCCGCGCCCCGCGCGTTGGGCCGCGGCGGGCGGCGCAGCACCGCTTCCAGTTCACATTGGAAGTGGTATGCTCGCCGAAATATTCTTTCGCAGAACGGATCATGCAGCTTCTACTGGCCGAGGATGAGCAGAAGACAGTTGAGTATCTCACCAAGGGATTGCGTGAGGATGGTCATGCCGTGGACGCGGTGGGCGACGGCGCGGATGCGCTGGCGCTGGCGCTCAGCAATGAGTTCGACGCCATCATCCTGGACGTGATGCTGCCCAGCCTGGACGGCTGGGAGGTTTTGAAGCGCCTGCGCGGCGCCGGGCGGGCTACGCCGGTGCTGTTCCTCACCGCGCGGGACCATGTAGAGGACCGCGTGCGCGGTTTCGACCTCGGCGCCAATGACTATCTCATCAAGCCTTTCGCTTTTGCGGAGCTTCTGGCCCGGCTGCGTAATCTGGCGCGTCTGCCAAAGGCCACGGTGGAGAGCGGCTTAGTGGCGGTGGGAGATCTGGAGATCGACCCATTGCGCCACCGCGTCTTCCGCGCCGGGCAGGCCCTACAGCTCACCTCGAAGGAATATGCGCTGCTGCTCCTACTGGCACGCAACAAGGGGCGGGTCATGTCCCGTACCGTCATCGCGGAAGCGATCTGGGGCATGTTCCACGACCAGCAATCCAACGCCGTCGATGCGCTGGTGCGCCGCCTGCGCACCAAGTTGGATACGCCGTTCGAGAGCGCACTGCTGCATGCGATCCGCGGCACAGGCTACGTGCTGGACGCATGAAACGGCCTTTCCTTCGTCCCAATTCTATCAGCGGGCGGCTGGCGCTGCTCTACACGCTCGGTGCTCTGCTGGCGGTGGGGCTGTTCGCGATGCTGGCCAATTGGAAGCTTGAGGCGAATTTTACCGCCGCGCACCGGGATTTTCTGCAGGCCAAGGCGGCGGAATTTCAGGATGATCTGAACGAAGGCGATGGCGCGCCGAACTTACTCATCAATGAGATTTTGAAAGAGACTGATGGCGCCCGGCTACGCGCTTATGAGGCCAGGGTACTGGTGGCGGGCCGGCAGATGGGCGAGACGCCGGGTATGGGCGCGCTGCTACCTGCGGCCTTGTTCCCCGCCGTGCGCGGCGTGCAAAGCGCGCCGCTCATCCCCTACCAGACAGGCAAAAGCTCTTGGCTGCTGACCAGCCTGCCCCTGCAAGATGCCCAGGGGCAGGGCGGCGTGGTCCTGCAAATCGGGCTGGATATTACACGAGACAATGCGTTGCTGACGGATTTTCACCGGGCTTTGGCGGTGTTCTTCGTGCTGATGGTGCCATTGTTGCTGGGGGCCGGGCGGCTGGCCGCCGCGCACGCGCTGGCACCGGTGGCGCGCATTGCCACAGTGGCGCGGAGCATCACGCCGGCCCAACTCTCCCGCCGTATCCCGCTGGAGCCGCCCTGGCCGCGCGAGTTGACCGGGCTGGTGGAGATCTTCAATCAGATGCTGGAAAATTTAGAGTCCAACTTCGCCCGGCTCTCGCGCTTCTCGGCGGACATCGCGCACGAGCTACGCACGCCACTCTCCAACCTCAATGGCAGCCTGGAAGTCTGCCTCACCCGCCCGCGCGGCGAGGCGGAATACCGCGCCGCCATCGCTTCCGCGCTGGAGGATGGCCAGCGCCTGACCTGGCTGATCGAGAATCTGCTGTTCCTGGCGCGGGTGGAGAACCCTAGCCACGCGCTACGCCATGAGCGTTTCGCGGTCAGCGAACTCTGCGCCTGGGTCATCGCGCAATATGACGCCCAGGCAAAAGCCAAAGACTTACGCATCCGCACCGAAGGCACGGCCACGCTTTATGCCGACACGCTGCTTTTCCGGCAGGCGGTGGGGAATGTACTGGCCAATGCGGTGCGCCACGCGCCGCCCGGCTCAGAGATTACGCTGCGCATTTCTGGGGCTCCGGCTAATGGCGTGGATATTGAGATCGCCGACCAGGGGCCGGGCATCGCGCCCGAACATCTGCCCCGGTTGTTCGACCGGTTTTACCAGACCGACCCGGCGCGCGGCCATGAGGCGGCGCAAGGCTCGGGGTTGGGGCTGTCCATCGTGCGCTCGATCATGGAGCTGCATGGCGGACGGGCGGAGATCGAGAGCGCGCCGGGCCGAGGGGCGCGGGTAACGCTGCATTTTCCGCCCATGGAGGCATGAAAATGATATAATTATCATTGAAATAGCGCCGTTCTGCCCGGCGAGCGCGTTTATCAAGGCAGGATGATTCGACGCTCGAAATACGTGCGGCCACTCTGGCTCATGCTGGCCGCCCTGGCCGTCATCGCGCAAGCGCCGTCCGGCTGGGTTACGGTGCAAGCCACGCAACAGGCGCCCGTTCTCTCCGGCTTTGCATCCGTGCAGCCCGGAACCCCCGTCACCATCACCGCCCTGCAATCCGGCATGCTCGCCAGTCTCTCTGTCGCACCGGGCGAACATGTGCAGCCGGGCCAGACCATCGCGCAACTCGGTGGCCCGCAGATCGAGGCTGCTCTCGCCACGGCGCAGGGCGCAAGCAATGCCGCGAATGCCGGCTTAGCGGCGGAGCAGGGTAAATTCGCGGATCATCTTTCCACTCAGGCAGCAGTGGCGCAGGCCAAGGCCAATGCCCAGGCCGCGCGGGCGAATCTTGCCGCACTACAAGCCGCCACGCGGCTGCAAAGCCCGGTGGCCGGGCAGGTACAGAGCCTCGCCGCCGGCCCTGGGGCGGCTCTGCAACCGGGCCAGGAAGTGGCGGTGGTGCAGCCCGCCTCCGGCGTTTGGGTGAAGGCAGTTCTGTATGGCTCGCAGGCTACCACATTTTCTCCTGGCATGGCGGCACGCTTCACCCCCGCCAATGGCCAGCCTGCCGAACCCGTCACCCTGCGCGGCGTGCAAGGCACCCAGCCCGATGGCGGGCTGGTTCTGGCCTTCTCCGGCGCCGCTTTGCAACCGGGCGAGGCGGGCACGCTCAGCCTCTCTCAGCCGCCCCGCCAAGTGCTGCTGGTGCCCAGCGAAGCCCTGGTGCTGGATGACGGGCGCTGGTGGGTGATGCTGCATGACGCCAAGGGCGACCATGCCGTGCAGGTTGTGCCGGGTGATACGGAGGGTGTGCAAACGCCCATCCTCTCGGGTCTTAAGGCGGGGGATCAGGTGATCGTTCAGGATGCCGCCCTGCTCTACCATCGCGGTATCGCCGCCCAATATCAGCCGCCGGATTAGCCATGCCAGACGCTTTGCTCCGCCTGCTCGGCCGCCCGGCTTTATGGCTGATGGTCTATGCCGCTCTGCTCGGCTACGGACTGTTCGCGCTGTTCAACATCCCCGAAGAGGTGCTGCCTGCCTTCAACTATCCCGAGGTCAGCGTGACGGTACATCTGCCGGGCACCACCGCCACGGATATGGAGGCGATGGTGACCACCCCGCTGGAGGGCGTGCTGCTCGGCCTGCCGGGTGTTGCCAATGTCCGCAGCAGCATCAGCGACGGGCAGGTGGAAACCGATCTGCGCTTTGCCGACACCACCAACGCCCAGGCGGATTTGCAGGCGGTGAACGGCGCCATTGAGCGCGCCCAGACCAACCTTCCGCCGGGCGTGCAGCCTTTCACGCAGATCATGGGCAATGCCATCAACGAGGTGGCTGATTACGCCGTGCGCTTCGACCCTGGCACCTCACAAGCAGAGGTGGCGCGGGCGGTTGCCATGCAACTGGTACCGGCCCTGCGCGCGGTACCCGGCGTGCAGCTCGTCACCAGCGCCGGGTTGGGGGGCGAGGCGCTTTGGGTGCAGCCCAACCTCACCGCCATGGAACAGGCCGGTGTTTCCGTGCAGGCTTTGCAGCAGGCGCTGGCTGGGCAAGCGATGCTGGTGCCGGGCGGCTCGCTTAGCCTTGGCCACACGGATTCCCTCATCACCTTCGCCAACGCTCCCAATGCGACCACACTGGCGCAAATGCCGGTGATAGGGCCGCATGGGCCCATTCCACTGGGCGCGCTGGCGCGCATTGTGCACAGCACCGAGCCAGTGCATCAGCGCGAATTGCTGGATGGCGAACCCGCCATCGCACTCACCATCTTCAAGCAACAGGGCGCCTCCACCTTGCCTGTGACACGGGCTCTGGAGACGGCCATCAAATCCGTGGCACTGCCAGAAGGCGTTTCCGTGGTGCGGATCTACGATCAGGGCCATCTGGTGGGAGCGACGAGCGACGATCTACGCCGCAACCTGCTCATCGGCGGGGTGCTCGCCATCGCCGGGCTGCTCGCCGTGTTGGGTCTGGGCAGCGGCGCCTGGCTGCTGGCCTTGTCACTCCCGGCCTCGCTGCTGCTAGGTATTGCCGGGCTGTACGCCACCGGGCAAAGTCTCAATCTGCTTACCTTCGGTGCCATCATCGTCGCCCTCGGGCTGGTGGCGGATGATTCCATCATTGTGCTGGAGAGCATCTTTCACCGCTGGGAAGCGGGCGACGAGACTTGGCCCGGCATCTGGCGGGGCCTGCGGGAGATCATGGCGCCGGACATTATCGGCACGCTCACGACAATCCTGGTTTTCGTGCCGCTGCTGTTTACCGGCGGGTTGGCGGGGCTGTTCTGCGTGCCCTTCGCGCTGGGCATGATCTTCTCGCTCAGCGCCTCGCTGCTGGTTTCGCTCACGCTCATCCCGCTGGGGCTGGGGCTGCTGCCGCGCCATGCCGTGCGCCCGCCGCGTGCCGCCCAAGCGCTGCTGTTGCGGTTGATGGGCTGGAACCGGCGTTTGTTCCGCCTGGCGCAGGCCTACCCCAAGCGCGCCGTGCTCGCCTGTGTGGCGCTGCTGCTGCTCAGCTTCGGGGCGATGAGCCTTGTCTCGGTTAATGTGCTGCCTTTGCCGAATGAGGGCGTGCTGCTGGAGTCGTTCACTCTCGCACCTGGCACGTCACTCGCGGATACGGATGCGCTGATGCGCCGCCTCTCCGCCCGGCTGGCGAAAGACCCGGCGGTTGAGCATGTGCTGGTGCGCATCGGCTCGGCCGCAGACTCCGCTTATACTGAGCCCACCTATGCGGGCGAGATCACCATTCCCCTGAAGCCCGGCGCGGGCGGGACCAGCCTGGATGCCATCGCCAACCGCGTGCAGGCGGAAACGCAATTCCCTTCGCTGCAGACCGGTATCGACACACCGACCATCGAACGGCTGGGGGAGAGTCTGAACGGCCTGCCGCAGCCCTTCGCGCTGGACTTGTATGGCGACGACCTTGGCCAGATGACGGAAACCGCCGAGGCCATCGCGCAACGGCTGATCGAGGTGCCGGGGTTGAGTGACTTGTTCAACGACCAGGGCTACCCGGAAACGCAGATCCGCATCACGCCTCGCCCGGCTGCGCTGGCGGCAGCCGGAATGACGCCGGCGGAGCTGAGCGGCGAGGTCTCCGCCCTGATGGCCGGGCAGGTCGTGGCCGAACTACCGGATGGCGCGGCGCCGCTGCCGCTTTATCTGCGCCTGCCGGATGCGCGTTTACTCTCGCCGACCCAACTAAACGCCCTGCCGGTGGGGCCGGACAGCGCCACGCCGTTGGGGGTTCTGGCGGATGTGTCTCTCACCACCAGCCCGAACCAGTTCATGCATATCGACGGCGCGCGGGCACTGGAAATTCTCGCCACCCCCACCACCGCGCCCAACCTCGCCATCGCCCAGGCAAAACGCGCTCTGGCCGGGTTGAAGCTGCCGCCGGGCGAGCGGATCGCCTTTGGCGGGCTGTACCCGATGCTGGTGCATGCCGCCCTGGGGTTGGGCATTGCGGCCATCGCGGCCATCGCGGCGCTGGCCTGGGTGCTGTTCCTGCGCTTCTCCGGCAGGCGTGTGCCGCTCTTGCTACTGGCGCAGATCCCGCTGGCGATGACCGGCGGCGGGTTGGCGCTGGCGGTGAGCGGGCTG
>JAQUAC010000316.1 GCA_028687415.1 Acidocella sp.
ATGCCCGGGCCGATGACCAGCCCGTCGGCCGAAAAGCTTTGGGGCGCCGCACTTTTGTCGGGGATAGCGACGTCCGGCTGGTGGCCTCCGACAGCAGCGCCGGTCGTCAGCCCCGCCTGGCCCGCAGCGCGCCCGCACGCCGCCACGCCCGCCAAGGCAAGTAGCTGCAGGAGCGATCGGCGGTGCAGGGGGGCGGCTGGCGCTATCGGCATGGGCATCCTCGCAGCGCTGGGAGTCTGCGGGCGAGCTTTGGGGAGGTCAAGCGGTGGGTGGGGGAGCAGGCGGTGCGCACTCCGCTGCCCGCCGCGCAGAACCATGAAAGCACACAACTATCCAGCAACGGCGGGCTACTCCAGAGTCGGCGTCGGGGCGCCACGACCATCACGCGACGGCACCCCCCCCCCAGGCCAGCTGCGAGCTTTCGAGGAGTGATGACGTCATCACAGCTCTGAAGCTCGCAGGTGGGGCCGCCGAAGCGGGGTAACGGACAGAGGCTGCGGTGCGAGACCACCTCGACCAGCCTGCGCCGCAGCTCCGCCAGATCGTCCCCGTGGCTGCCCATCGGGTTGAGGGTGGCCCAGCGCGGGATCGCCTCTTCGAGGTCCAGCGCGAACGCCCGGCAGTCCTCGATGGAGTTGCTGAAGTGGCCGTCCAAGTCGCAGGAAATGGGTCACGACTGCCAGGTGATGCCGACGGATGCTGGCTACCTCGACGGCCGCCCGTAGCTGACACAGGCGCAGCGGTGCCAGCACACCCCACCGCGCTGAACTTGCTCCGGACCGGCCCGCGGCTTTCTCCGCCAGCTGGCGATAACTCTGGCGATGGGATCGCCTTCGCCAGCCCTGCTCGACCACCCCGCCGCCAATCACCTGGCGCCGCAGGGCTTTGCTTACGAGCGGCGGCAACCAGAGCTGAGTGCCCTGCACCGCGCAGTGAGGACGGGCTGGCCCCAGGTCAAGGCGCTGGCGCGGGAGAGTACGGGGGCGCATTTGCCAGAGTTCGTCGATAAGGCGATGAAAACCTACCTCCAGTGCGGCCAACTACCAAATGGTTTCGCCAGGTTCAGGTGTCGTGAGTGCCGCAAGGATGTGCTGGTCGCCTTCAGCTGCAAAGTCCGTGGCCTCTGCCCATCGTGCGACGGTAAGCGGATGATCGAAGAAGCCCAGCATATGACAACCGCCATCCTCCCTGAAATTCCCTATCGACAATGGGTATTTACCCTGCCATACGACCTCCGCTATGTCCTTGCCTGGAACGCCGACCTCCGCAACGCCGTGCACCAGATGCTGATGCGGGCCATCCACAAGCACTACGAGCGCGATGCCCGACTGCAAGGCGTGCAAGGCCCCGTGCAGGGCGCGGCGATCAGTGTCGCGCAGAGAATGTCCAGTGATCTCAGATTGAACCTCCACTGGCACGTGCTCCTGGCAGACGGCGTGTGGACCGTGCAGGACGGCCACGCGACCTTTCTCCCGGCTGAGACTTTGGACACCATGCGAGTGCAGGAAACGCTCCACGACGCAGCACTCCGTATCGATAAGCTACTGAAACGCAAAGGCTGGCAGGACCGCGCGGACGATCCCTTTGCCGACTCCGAGCCCGCGCTGGCCCAGCTGTGGAAGGCCGCGCTGCTCGGGCGGCCGATCGACGAGGGCGAGGCGCGGCAGAACAAGGCCCAACTGCGCGGACTGCCCCGGCCGCATGGACGGAACTGTGCGCAAATGGACGGGTTTAGTCTGCACGCCAACACGTTTGTCGGCCCGGCGGCGCGCGAGGAGTTGTACAAGCTGGTCAAGTATCTATGCCGTCCAAGCATTGCCAGCAAACGCGTAACTGAGCAGGAGGACGGCAGGTATCGCGTGGAACTCAAGACCGCGTGGCGCGATGGCACGACGGCGGTCTTCTTGTCGCCGGCCAACCTGACGGCGCGGATGGCGGCGCTGATTCCCCTGCCGGGTCGGCCAACTGTGAAGTATTGCGGAGCCTTTGCCCCCAATGCCAAGCTCCGCTCGCTGGTGGTCCAGGCCGGAGCGCTGGCCCCGCGGCGGCGCGACAAGCCGCAGGCACCAGGTCACGACTGCCAGGTGGCGCTGACGGATGTGGAGCTGGCCCATCGCGCTGTCGAGTCGGCTCGGCAGACCTCGGGCAGGCTGGCCTGGTCGGTGGCGATGAAGCTGGCGTTCAAACTGGATGTGCTGCAATGTCCATGCGGAGCTAAGCGGACGCTGGTCGCGGTGATTGACCAGCCGACGGTGATCAAGAAGATCCTCGCGCACCTGGGCCTGGCTACGGAGGCGCTTGCAAAGCCTGAGGAACCCATCTGGCGGGTGCGTGGTCCGCCGGGCGCAATGTTTCCGCCGGATCTCGACGAAGCAGGGCTGGCTGTGGAGCTCGATGCTGTCGACGAGGACCTGAGCGAGCCGTTCTTTGACGAACTGCCGGGCCAAGACTGGGCAGCGTAGCTGGGAGACCTGAGGGTCTGCTGGGCGGCGGAGCTTTGCACAGATCGGGCAGGTAGGCTTGAACTCACACGAAAATAGGCTGTTGAGTGCGGCGGCTGGCCGGCGTAGCCTCGATGCTGACGGCTGGGATGGTCTTGGTCGGGGGCGACGTGGCGCTGCTGGGGTGGTCCAATGGGCGGTCGGGGCGTTTGCGGGTCCTATGCATTGCCTGCGACAGTCACCGCGATCGCGTGCAAATTGGCGAAGTTCAGCCGCGATTGGATTGCCGCTTCAGTGCAGGGTGGGGCGAAAAGCAACGTCACTTCGGTCTCAGTAAGACCTTCGATGAGTTTGTTCGCGGCTCCACATCCCAGCAAAAGCCGCCAGAATAGCCTATCAGTGGCAAGCTGCTGCTTCTTTGCAAGAATGCCGTATGATTGTGCCCTCGCAAGGGCATACTCATTGATAAACTTCGATAGCGACAACGTTTCATTCATTCCGGTGCCTGCCGCCGCCGCCGCCATTAACGTTAGAGCATTCAAGTAGCCGTTTCCCCATGAAGTCCGCCTGTGCCAGGCGACGTGGCATAGCTCGTGCGCCAATGCTGCGAATCCCCACGCATCGATCATGTGCTTGATTCTATTTGGTTCTGCCCTGCGGCCCCAAGCATTCGCTGCAAAAATGCTCAACGTATTCTGTGACGGGCCCTGCGGCTCTGAGCTCCAGTATGCCTTTGAAGCGTCGCCGTAAAACCATGGAGCCCGAATCACATACAACACCTGGGATGCACTTGGAG
>JAQUAC010000317.1 GCA_028687415.1 Acidocella sp.
GGGCATAACGCGCGGCAAATGCGCAATGAGGAGGCATAATGAATACGATGCGTCGGCAACTTCTTGGACTGGGCTTTGTGGCCGCGTCCTCCCTTCTGGCCATTCACGCGGCACAGGCTTTGACCGCCCCGCAGCCGATCACGATCGACGGTGGTCCGCTGGGTGAACTTGAGGTCAGCGGTGGTGTCGACGGTTACGCCTACTTCATGAGCAACACCTCGAACCACATCCAGTCCACCGGCATGGGCATGAGCAGTGGTATCCTCGAAGTGCAGAAGAATACCGGCGTGCTGCAGTTCACCGTGGAACTCGGTGCCAACTCCTTCCAGGTGCTGGGCGCCGAGGCCTATGACGGCAAGGGCCATATCGCCAACGCCTCCGTTAATCAGTTCCCGACCGGCCCGCTCTATGAGGGCTATGTCACCATCGCGCCGACGAACTCGCCGATCACCGTCTCCGCCGGTATGCTGGCCTCGCTTGAGGGCTACGAATACGGGGCCGATTACTACAATGCCGTGCAGCTTGAGACCCTGCTGTACTACGTGCAGAACAACAACGCCCGTGGCGTTGAGGCGACCCTGACCGAAGGGCCGGTGACCGCGACCGTGCAGTATGGTGACTCCACCGACTCCGGCGTGTGGAACGTGATTCAGGCGTTGATCAGCTACAAGATCGACGACAACAATGTCGCCAATATCTATGGCGCTTATAACCTCGGCAAGACTGGCCCCAACACCTACCTGTACGCTCTGCCGAGCAGCATCAAGACTGGGCAAGGTCAAGAACCCTACGCCAACAACGCTCTCATTGGCGCGTATTACAACTACACCCACAACAACTGGACCTTGGTGCCGGAAGTTCAGTACGTTTATGCTCGTAAGGACGTGCAGATCGGCATTAACGGCCAGTCCAGCAATTTCGGCGCGGCACTGTTCAGCGATTACACCTTTACCAACACCCCGTACTCCGTTGGCAGCTGGATCGAGTATTTTGACTCGCACTCCTCCGCGGCTGATAACTACAGCTGGGCTATTGGTCCGAATGCGGAAGCAATCGGCGTCGCCGTTGCCCCGACCTGGCAGTACAAGCACCTGTTCGCCCGTGCGAACGCTGGTTATATCTACCTGCTGCACAACACGGACTCGGTGGGTGGTCATTACGGCTTTGGCAACGACAACAGCCACGGCCAGTTCACCGGTACTCTCGAAGCCGGTCTGATGTTCTAACTCGCCGCGAAGGCGAAATGAAAAGGCCGGGGATTTCCCCGGCCTTTTTTATTGCACGCGGTTTGGCGGGCTATTTGGAGACCTGTGCCAGCCAGTCCGGTAGGTTATAGTAATTGGTCACGCGCGCCACCTTGCCGTCCCGCAGGGTGAAGAAGGCGCCGCCCGGCAGCACATATTTCTGCCCATGCGCCGGGGGCATGCCGTGCCCGGCCACCAGATACTCGCCATGCACGGTATATTCCGCCGAGGCGCGAGTGCCGGAGGCATCGGTGAGGATGACGATATCGGCGAGTTTTTCCCGGTAGCAGCGGTTCATTTCGGCCATGAACGCGGCGAAGGCCGGCTTGCCCATTTCTCGGCCGGACTGGTTGATGTCGTGCTGCACGTCATCGGTCAGTAAATCGAGAAACGCCGCGACATCGCCGGCATTGAAGGCGGCGTAATAGGCGGCGATGACGGATTCAGCGTTGTTTCTCATGGGCATGCTCCTTTTTGGCGGCAGCATGCCGTGTGCTCCGGTGCCGCGGCAAGGGTCACATCCCCCTGCGTCCGAGCATTTTCTCCAAATCCGCGCGGGTGAGTTTGAGGAAGGTGGGGCGGCCATGGCTGCACGTGCCGGCGCGCGGGGTGGTCTCCATTTCACGCAGCAAGGCCGACATTTCCTCCGCCGCCAGGCGCCGCCCGGCGCGGATGGAGCGGTGGCAGGCGAGCCGCGCCAGTGCCGCATCCAGCTTTGCCTCCAGCGCCAGGGGGGCGTCGCTTTCGGCGAACTCCTCCGCGAGGTCGCGCAACAGTCCCGCTGCGTCCGGGTGCTTCAGCGCCGCCGGAACACTGCGCACCAGCACGGCGCCGGGGCCGAAAGGCTCGATCTCCAGCCCCAGCCGCGCCAGCGTGCCGGTTTCCGCGAGTAGCCGCGCGGCCTCGTTGGGCGGGAAGTCCACCACCACCGGCACCAGCAAGGGCTGGGAGGCGATGCGCCCTTCGGTGAACTCAGCGCGCAGGCGTTCCTCGGTCAGGCGTTCATGCGCGGCGTGCTGGTCGACGATAACGAGTGAGCCGTCAGGTGCGGCGGCAAGAATATAAGTGTCGAGAATTTGCGCCACCGGGGCGCCGAGCGGGTGGGCGGCGTCGGCCTCGGGCGGCGGGGGCGGGGCAAAAATCTGGCGGGCGGCGGGCGGGGCCATTAACCCCAGCTCCGTCTCGGCGAAGCCGCGCGCGGCGGGGCTGGGGAGGCTCGGTGGCGGGCGCAGCGCCAAGCTCGGTGTGGCAACGGGGGCCAGACCCAGCGATACCGGGCGTTCCAGCACGCGGCCAAGCGCCCCGATGAGCAGGCTGCGAATGCCGTTGGCGTCGGCAAAGCGCAGCTCGGTCTTGGCCGGGTGCACGTTCACGTCCAGCGCGTCCTCGGGTAGTTCCAGCCGCAAAGCCGCCACGCCGTGGCGCCCGGCGGGGATCACGTCCCGGTAGGCCAAGCGCAGCCCCATGCGCAGCAGCGGGTCCTGCACCGGGCGGCCATTCACCACGAAGCTTTGCAGCGCCATGGTGGAACGGGAGAGGCTGGCCGGACCGGCGAGGCCGGTGAGGCGCACGCCGTCGCGCATTGCGTCTACCGGCAGCAGCGCCCCTGCGGTCTCGCGGCCGAAGAGTGCGGCCACGCGCGCCATTTCCTCCTGCGCGGGGAGGTCGAACATGACCCGCTCATCGGAGACCAGACGGAAGGCGACATGCGGGGCGGAGAGAGCCAGGCGCCACACGGCACGCTCGGCGGCCTCGGCCTCGGCGCGGGGCGAGCGCAGGAATTTGCGCCGCGCCGGGGTGGCGTAGAACAGATCCTCAACGATGGCGCGGGTGCCCTTGAGGCCGGGTGAGGGTGCGGCCTCGCTCACCGCCCCGCCATTGACGCTGATGCGGTAGGCGGAGTCCTGCCCCTCGGGCCGGCTGATGAGGGTGAGCCGGGCGGCGGCGCCGATGGAGGGCAGCGCCTCCCCCCGGAAGCCGAGCGTGGTGA
>JAQUAC010000318.1 GCA_028687415.1 Acidocella sp.
CGTCTCGGCTGGCGGTTTTGAAGTCGAGGATTTCTGGCTCATCTACGCTCCTTCGTCGCTACGATGAGCCAGAAATCCTCCCTTATTCAAGATGCCAGTTCTGTCTCATGGGCGCTGACGGGGGACATCCGAAGACTACTCGGAGGTACCGCTGCCAATGTAAGGGAGCCTTTCCATGGGCCTCGGAGGCCATACTCAGCCTGTGGTGGATTTGCTGCAAAATTAGAGGGCTTCCTGCATAATTGCAGCATCTCACCCAGAGCTGATGGGAAAATTCCGGCATCGGAGCTGTACTGGATAGTTGGCATACTCCTTGCTGGTTTGCAGTGTTGCATATAAGGCGTGTTGTTGGGGGCAATGACAAGATTAGTACATCTGCGTGTCGGAGTGGCCAAAATGGCGCTTCATACAACATGGGTTTGTCAGCCGCCGTCAAGCGCCACTGCTCGGGCTAGTAAAGGATACGTAACATGCTTGAACTTCTCATCATTGACCGTGCCGGAGCCGAGCATATGCTCTCCGTGACACCCGGGCAGACGTTGATGGAGGCCATTCGTGATGGTGGCATCTATGACATTAAGGCATTGTGTGGTGGCAGCTGCTCCTGCGCCACATGCCATGTCTATCTGGACGCCGGAACGCCCCTGCCCGCCATGAGTGAGGACGAGAACGATCTGTTGGACGGTACCAGCGAACGACGTGAAACATCCCGCCTCGCCTGCCAGATCATGCTGGCCGGGAATATGGAGAAATTGCGCGTCACCATTGCACCCGAAGATTGAGCGCATGCAGGATATGAAGGCAGATGTCATCATTGCCGGTGGCGGCCAGGCAGGCGCGACAGTGGCTATAACGCTGCGTCAGCTTGGTTATGCCGGGTCGGTGCTGATCCTGGATGCGGGGGCGGAGCCGACTTATGAGCGGCCGCCGCTTTCCAAGGAATACATGGCTGGGCAGCGAAGTTTTGAACGCTGCTTGATTCGCCCGCAGGGCTTCTGGGCGGAGCAGCGTATCAGCCTGCTGCACAGCGCCCGCGCTGTGGCGGTGGATGCGGCGGCACGGCAGATTACGCTGGCGGATGGCCGCACTCTTGGCTTCAGCAAGCTGGTTTGGGCGGCGGGAGGCATACCACGGCGCCTGCTTTGCCCAGGTGCGAATCTCGGCGGTGTGTTCACCCTGCATGACAAGCTGGATGCAGACGCGATCATCGCCAGGCTGCCGCGCGTTCAGCGGGCGGTGGTGATCGGCGGCGGCTATATTGGGCTGGAAGTGGCGGCGGCACTGGTTAAGCAGGGGCAGCAGGTAACGGTGCTGGAAGCGCAGGACCGGGTGCTGGCCAGGGTAGCCGGGGAGGATCTATCCCGATTCATTGAGGCCGAGCACCGGGCGCATGGCGTGGATCTGCGCCTGGGTGCGCAGGTGGCGGAAATCCTGGGCACAAACGGTGAGGCCACTGGGGTGCGGCTCGCCGATGGCAGCACCATCCTAGCTGATCTCGTCATTGTCGGCATTGGCATTGTGCCACAGGCGGAACCACTGCTGGCAGCAGGTGCTGCGGGTGGCAATGGCGTGGAGGTGGATGAGTTCTGCGAAACCAACCTGCCAGGCATCTACGCCGCTGGAGATTGCGCACGGCACCGCAACCATTACGCCGACAATGCTTGGGTGCGACTGGAATCGGTACAGAATGCGACGGATCAAGCCATTACCGTGGCGCACGCCATTGCCGGGCAGCCCAAGCCCTACACTGCTCTGCCCTGGTTTTGGTCCAACCAATATGATCTGCGGTTGCAGAGCGCCGGGCTTTCCATCGGGCATGACGAGACCGTCATCCGCGGAGATATGACACAGCGTAGCTTCTCCATCCTGTATCTGCGCCAGGGGCAAGTCATCGCGCTGGATTGCGTTAATTGCACCAAGGATTTTGTGCCCGGCAAGGCGCTGGTGGCCTCTGGCGCTAGGTTTTCCCCGATCTTGCTGCAAGACGAGACACAGCCGCTGAAGGCGCTGCTCCCCGCTTAGCCGGGGGTGCGCCGCAGTTTGCGGATCAGCGTCGCGCCATCAATGCCCAGATGACGCGCTGCCTCGCGCTTGGAGCCGTGCCGGGCAATGGCGGCGCGGATCATCTGATCCTCAAACGTTGCCGTCATGTCTTTGAGCTTCCCCTCCACGGGCAGTGGGGTGGTGGCTGGCTCTGGTGAGATTAGCCCCTCAGCCAGATGCGCTGGTGTCGCCACCTCATCCGCGACAATGTCGAGATAGTCGATGATGCTGGAAAGCTCACGCACATTGCCGGGCAGGGGGGCGGCCAGCAGCATGGCGCGGCAGGGCGGGGAGAGGCGCAGCCTGGGTTGCCGCCCGGCGTTTACCTTTGTCAATATTGCATCCAAGAGCGCCTCTTTATCAGACCTTTCGCGCAAAGGCGGAATCGGGACCGGGAAATTGGCAATGCGGTAGAACAGATCGCCACGGAAACTGCCCTGCGCGATCATCTGCCGCAGATCGCGATTGGTGGCGGTGATTACGGTGGTCTCGATACACTTGCTGACCGCCGAACCAACTGGCTGGATTGTATTGTCTTCAAGAAATTTCAGCAGCTTTGCTTGGGAGGAGAGGGGGATCTCTCCCACCTCGTCAAGAAACAGCGTGCCGCCTTTGGCAGTCTCAATATAGCCGCGCTTGCCCGCTTGTAGCGCTCCGGTGAAGGCACCGCGCTCATAGCCGAACATTTCAGATTCGAACAATGTTTCTGGGATGCTGCCGCAGTTCACATGAACAAAGGGGGCATCACGCCCCGCCGCTTGGTTATGAACATGCCGGGCAATAGCGGTTTTGCCGACACCCGACTCACCCAGCAGCAAAATGCGTACCCGGCGGCGATAGGCGCGCGCAGCTCGGCGCACCTGCTCCTCCAGCGTCTCGGGAAATAGCAGCGTCGGTGCCTCTCCTGCCGCCGCCCGCCCAGGGCGCGGAGCGGGGGCCGGCATTGCCTCTGGACGCACGATATAGACGGTATAGCCCGTGGCACTGTCATTGACGGTTAGAATCCGGCGAAGCACCGGCAGGCTGCGTCGGTCAAGCTGGGAGACGAGGCTGGCCCGGCCATCATTGCGGCTGCCGCCGTTTTCTTCCAGATCCCACCCGGCTCGGCGTAGGAATTTGGCAAAGGGCAAGCGCTCCGCCGCCGCCGCCGCAATACCCGCCAAGCGCTCCATGGCGCTGTTG
>JAQUAC010000033.1 GCA_028687415.1 Acidocella sp.
TGGGCGCCCGCGCAAGCTGGAGGACGCGGCCGAGAAGGCGGCACAACTGCGCAACATGGTGAACAAGACCATCCCCGGCCAATGGGAGCGCCTACGCCCAGTGACGGAGAAGGAGCTGAAGGCGACCACCGTGCTGACCATGCCCATCACCGAGGCCTCGGCCAAGCTGCGCGGTGGTCAGCCGGACGATGACGAGGATGCGGATTTCCCTGTCTGGACTGGCGTGTTGCCGGTGCGGATGCAGGTGCTGCCGCCGGAGCCCAACCCCGCCAATCTGCCGGGGGTGGAGCTGCCTGCGGACGCGGCTTTGTTTAGGATCGGCTAGCGATATAGCCGCGCCAGCCGCCGAAGCTGGTGATGTCGGCGGCACCTTCCAGCGCATGGGCCTCGCACAGGAAGCCCGGATGCACTGAGCCATCAGCCAGCGTTACCTTACCGATGCCCATGGGCGCTGGCAGGGCGGCGATGAAGCGGCCGAAGGCTTTCGGCGTGAGGGCCCAAACTTCCACGGCGATGCCGGTGCCGCTGAAGCCTGGGGCACGGGCCAGGCCGGGCTTGGGCGGCGTGGTGGCCAGGGCGAAGAGTTTGTATTCGGGTGCTGTGGTGGTGGCGGATACAAGCCGCGCGCCGAGGCTGGTCAGCTCATGGTTCAGCACCATGCCGGAGAGATGCGCTCCGGCGACGACGATGGTGAATTCCTCTGGCGCGGGGGCGGTGTAGGCGGTCTGCGGCTGTGCCTTGCTTACACCAGCTCCGGCGCCCAGGGCCGCGTGCAGGGTGGAGGCGTAGGCGGAGAGTGAGGCTTCCGAAAAGGCTGGGCCGATGAAGGTGACGCCAAAAGGCAGGCCCGAGGGCGCAAAACCCGCTGGCAGTGCCACGGCGGCGAGGTCCAGCAAATTCACGAAATTGGTGTACAGGCCCAGCATGGAATTGTGCTTGATGGGCTGCTCCAGCATCTCCGCCACGGTGCAGATGGCGGGGGTGGTGGGTAGCAGCAGGGCGTCGCATTTAGCGAGTTCAGCCAGGGCGGCGTGGCGCAACGCCTGCACCTTGTAGATGTCCGCGAACGCATCCGCCGCCGAGAATTTTTCCGCGCCGCCGATGATCTGGCGCACCACCGGATTCACCGCCTCCGCATGTGCTTCGAAGAACGGCTTGATTGCGGCCAGACGCTCCGCCACGAACGCGCCGCCATAAAGCAGGGATGCGATTTCGCGCAGCGGAGCGTAGTCGATCTCGGTGATCTCCCAGCCCAGGGCTTGCGCCTCGGCGATTGCCGCTTTGTAGAGTGAGGCGTTTTCGGCGGGCAACTCCTGGTCCTTCTCCGCCAGCACGCCGAGTTTGGGGATGGTGGGCAGTGCCACCTCGCGTGGGGGGCGGGAATAGGCGTCGGCCTCGTCATAGCCCTCCGCCACGCGCAGCACGGCCATGGCGTCAGCCGCGCTGTTGGCGAACACCGCCACGCAGTCCAGGCTCTTGCAGGCGGGCACCACACCGGCGGCGCTGATGCGCCCGATGCTCGGCTTCAGCCCGATGATGTTGTTGAAGGCGGCGGGGACGCGGCCGGAGCCGGCAGTGTCCGTGCCCAGAGAGAACGCTGCCAACCCGGCCCCCACAGCCACGCCGGAGCCTGAGGAGGAGCCGCCGGAGATGTAGTCAGCGTTGAACACCGAGCGTGGGGCACCGTAGGGCGAACGCGTGCCGTTCAGCCCAGTGGCGAACTGGTCGAGATTGGTCTTGCCGAGCAGGATCGCACCAGCCGCCTTCAGTTTGGCAATCACGGTGGCGTCCTGCACAGCGGCGTAGGCGAAGTCCGGGCAAGCGGCGGTGGTGGACATGCCAGCGGCGTCGATATTGTCCTTTACCACGAAGGGGATGCCATAGAGGGGCAGGGAGGTATCGGTCGGCAGGGTGGCCAGAGCGTCCGCCTCCGGCACCAAGGAGATGAACACCGCTTTGTCCGGGTACGCGGCGATGCGCGCGTAGAGGGCTTGCACCAATGTTTTGGGCGTGAGTGTGCCCGCCTTGTAGGCAGCTTGCAGGGTGGAAAATTCGAGAAGATCGGGGATCATGCGGCAGACTCCGGAAGAATGACACCAAGGCGCTGGCCCGCGCGCACCACTTGGCCAGGGGCGGTGGTGATGGCGCCTATGCGCCCGCTGGCGGCGGCAACAACGCGCACCTCCATTTTCATGGACTCGACGATCATCACCGTCTCGCCCGCGCGCACGCTCTGGCCGGGCTCGATAAGCACCTGCCAGATGCTGCCCGGCACTGGGGCGGCGATGCCCTTGGCTCCTGGCGGAAGCGTGTCCTCGGGCAGGGCGGGGGGGATGTCCGGCTCCTCGAAACTGTGCAGGCCTTTTGCCACCCAATCCTCACGCTCGGCCGCGAAGGCGGCGCGCTGCTGTGTTTGGAAGGTGTTGATGCTGTCGGCATTCTGCTTGCAGAAGCTTTTATAGGTTTTCAGTGAAAACGTATTTTCTTCGATGTGCAGTGGATATTTTCCATGAGGGAACAGCTCGCGCGCTTCCAGCAGCTCTTCTTCGCTCACAGGCACGAAGCGGATCTGGTCGAAATGCCGCAACAGCCAGGGGTGGCCGGGGGCAAAGGGCGGGGTTTGCCGGTAGGTGTTCCACATCTGGATGGTGCGGCCGAAGAGCTGATAGCCGCCCGGACCTTCCATGCCGTACACGCACATATAGGCGCCGCCGATGCCGACCGCGTTCTGCGGCGTCCAGGGCCGGGCCGGGTTGTATTTGGTTGTTACCAAACGGTGGCGTGGATCATACGGCGTGGCTACGGGAGCACCGAGATACACATCGCCCAGGCCGAGAACCACGTAGGCGGCGTCGAAGACGATGCGTTTCACGTCCTCGATGGAGTTCAGCCCATTGATGCGGCGGATGAACTCGATGTTGTCCGGGCACCAGGGGGCGTCGGGCCGTGTGGTTTCCTGGTATTTGCGCATCGCCAGACGGATCTGTGAATCGTTCCAGGAGAGCGGCAGGTAGACGGTGCGGGCTTTCACCACCATGTCCTCGGGGGCGGGCAAAGTGGGGAGAATTTCGTTTACCGCGCCGAGCACCTTATCACGCGAGGTAAGACCGGAATCAAAATGAATTTGCAGCGAGCGGATGCCGGGGGTGAGGTCGATGACGCCTTTCAGCTTCGCCGCATCGAGCGCGTCCCGAAGCGCCTGGGCGCGCAGGCGGAGCGCGAAGTCCAGCTTCATGTCACCAAATTCTATGAGCAGGTCCTCGTCGCCCGCGCGGCGGACCGTTATGTCGCTGCGTGTGCTGACAATCGCTGGGCCGTCATCGGCGCGGATGAAGCGGACTTTGTCGCCGGGCTTGAGTTGGCCCATTTTCCAGAGATCACCCTTGGTCAGCACCGCCGGGCAGACGAAGCCACCGAGAGAGGGGCCGTCGGGGCCTAGTAGAATTGGCATGTCGCCGGTGAAGTCGATGGCGCCGACAGCGTAGGCGTTGTCGTGAATGTTGGAGGGGTGCAGCCCGGCTTCGCCGCCATCCTGGCGCGCCCATTTAGGTTTCGGCCCGATGAGACGTATGCCGGTGCGCGCCGAGTTGTGATGGACCTCGTAGGTGGCGGTGAACAGGGTTTCGATATCGGCGTCCGTGAAGAAATCCGGTGCGCCATGCGGGCCGTAGCGCACGGCGAGTTGCCAGTCATGCGTGAGGCTTGGAATTTCGTGGGGCTGTGCGGCGGGAACGGGGATTGGCGGGTTGAGGCGCAGCGTGTCGCCCGCGCGTAGCGCTCCGCCGGTGTGGCCGCCGAAGCCGCCAAGCGTGAAGGTGGCGGTGGAGCCGAGATAATCCGGGGCATCGAACCCGCCGGAGACGGCAAGATAGCTGCGCTGCCCAGGGCCAGGGATGGCGCCCATGGAGAGAATTTGCCCGGCTTTCACGCTGACCGGCTCGTAATAAGGCAGGCTGGCGCCATCCAGCTCCGCTTCCATTCTCGCTCCGGTGAGGGCGATGATTGTCTCGGTGTCGAAGCGCAGTGTCGGGCCGGTATGCGTCAGCTCCAGCGCTGTTGCGCCGGGGGCGTTGCCGAGAATGCTGTTGGCGAGGGCGAAATTGCGGTCATCCATGGGGCCGCTGGGGGGGATGCCGACTTCCCAGAAACCCAGACGTCCCGGCAAGCTTTGCAGGGAGGACTGCGCACCCGCGTCCAGTACCGCGATACTGCGCGGCGTGTAGGCGAATTGCGCGAGGCTGCGCGTGGTCATTTCGCCCGTGAGGAATTCAGGCAGCGCCAGGATTTCTTGCAGATAGGCGGCATTAGTCTCGATGCCGAAGATACGGCTCTGCGTCAGAGCATTTTGTAGATTGGCGATGGCATCTTCGCGGGTTGCACCCGTGGCGATGAATTTTGCCAGCATCGGGTCGTAGAAGGGCGAGACGGATGTGCCGGTCTCCACCCATGTGTCCACGCGCAGGCCGGGGCCGGGGGTGAAGCAGGTTAGCGTGCCGCTGCACGGGGCAAAATCAGCGCCGGGGTTTTCAGCATAGACGCGTGCCTCGATGGCCGCACCTTTCGGGGTGAGGTGTGCGGGGAGTGCGAATTCTCCTGCCGCTTGCTCGATCATCCAGCGCACGAGATCGATGCCGTAGATTTCCTCGGTGACGCCGTGCTCCACTTGCAGGCGGGTGTTCACCTCCAGGAAGTAGAATTTTCGTACCTCCGCGTCGTAAACAAACTCGACCGTGCCTGCGGATTCGTATTTCACGGAAGCGGCGAGGGCGATGGCGGCTTCCTGTAACGCGGTGAGTGTTTCCTCGGGCAGGTTGGGGGCGGGAGTTTCCTCCACCACTTTCTGGTTGCGGCGTTGCAGTGAGCAGTCACGTGCTCCCAGCGCCACCACGCCTCCCTTGCCGTCGCCGAAAATCTGCACTTCCACATGCCGGGCTCGGGCTACGTATTTTTCCAGAAACAAAGCCGCGTTGCCGAAGTTGCTGGCAGCTAGGCGGGCGATGCTCTCGTAGCGTGCCGCCAGTTCATCGGCATCGTAGCACAGCACCATGCCGATGCCGCCGCCGCCGGCGCTGCTTTTCAGCATCACTGGATAGGTGATGCGCTCGGCGGCTTCCAGTGCCTCGGCTGCGGAGGCCAGTACGCCAGTGCCGGGGAGCATCGGCACGCCGGCTTTCTCCGCCAGGGCGCGGGCCGTGTGCTTGAGACCGAAATCCCGCAAATGCATAGGCGCGGGGCCAATGAATTTGATCCCCTTTGCCGCCAGCCTCTCCGCCAGCTCCACGCGCTCGGAGAGAAAACCATAGCCCGGATGCACGGCCTCCGCCCCCGTTGCCTCGCAGGCGGCGATGATGGCGTCTATGTTCAAATAGCTCTCCGCCGCCGGGGCGGGACCAATATATACCGCCTCATCCGCCGCCAGCACTGGAGGGGCAAAACGGTCGGCATCGGAATACACCGCAACGGAGGCGATGTTCATGGTCTTCAGCGTGCGGCAGACGCGGCTGAGGATTTCGCCACGATTGGCGATAAGGATTTTCTTGAACATTACGCTTCGCTGATGATGATCTGGATAGGTGTTGGGGTGAAGCCGTTGCACGGGTTATTCACCTGCGGGCAGTTAGAGATGAGCACGAGCACATCCATCTCCGCCCGCAACTCCACATAACCCCCGGGGGCGGAGACGCCGTCATCCACGGTAAGCTCACCGTCTGGGCGGATGGGTACGTTCATGAAAAAATTCACGTTGGAGACGAGGTCGCGCTTGCTCATGCCGTGCTTGGCCAGCTCGGTGATGAAATTTTCCCGGCAGGAATGCATGAAGCGTGTCTCATGGCCGAAGCGCACGGTGTTGGCCTCGCAGGAGCAGGCGCCCGCACAGGTGTCGTGAAAGCCGCAGGTATCGGCTATGATTTTCAGCATGGCTCGCCCCTCATTGGAGAGCAGAACGGAGCCGGTGGTGAGGTCGTAGCGTCCACCTTTGGCTGCTTGTGCCGCCAGCGTATCCTGCGCGGAGTAGCGCTCGGTGGTATCGGCGGCGTTGTAGAACAACGCGTCCACCGCCTGCTGACTTTTCAGGTCGATAATGCGCATGGTCTGCCCCGCCTTCAGTACGGCGGAGTAGGGGGCGCGGGCGGGAACCAGAGTATCGGAGATGATATTCATGCTGCGAAAAACCCGTCAGTGTTGATGAAGCCGCGCATAGCTTCATCAGTGAAGTTGCGGCAGAGATCGTCCGCCCCGGCTTTGGGGGCGCGGTGGATGATGTATTCAATAGGCCCGCTTGCCTGCTGCGCGGGGCTGAGCGCATGGGGAGTGTTGGAGAGCACGGCAAGCAGGTTCATCTCCGCGCGCAACTCCACCATCGCCCCGGCGGGCGGGTTGCCCAGCCAGCGCATGCTGCCTTGCTCGTCCACCGCCACGGGGGAGAAAAGCGAGATGGCGGGGCCGACATCGCGCCGCGAAAGCCCAAACTTGGCGGCGGCACCACGCAGATTGTCGCGCCCGTTGCGGCCGCTGGTTTGCGCCGGGGTATTGGGGCCGATGATGGTGTCATGCCCAGCACCTGTATCGGCGGTGATGGAGGCGAGTACGCGGCCCATGTCCGAGAATAACACGCGGCCGGTGGTGAGGTTGGTCGTCCATTGCAGTTTGGCGGTGTCTCCGGCGTTGTAGCGCTCGGAGGTTTCGTCGGCATTCCACATGAAGAACGCTGCCCCCGGTGTGCCGGAAATGTTGGTGATGTGCAGGCTCACGCCACGCTTGAGACGCAGGCATACGTACCAGCCGGGAGGTACGGCGTCGCGCGAAACTATATCCTTATCGGCAATATCAGAGAACTTCGCCACCGGCTTGGGGCTCGCCGCGCGTGCACGTGCAGTTTCCTGCAACGCCTCGTAGCGGGCGCGGTATTGCTCAGGGGTCAGATTGTCAAGATCCAGCATCAGGCTGCTCCTTTTTTGTCTTTCGCGCGTGGGTGCACGGGGATGTCATGGGTGATGCGGGCCCCTTTCGCCGGGTTATCCGGCGTGGGGCGCTCCAGCACGATCACGCGCGTGCCGAGCCGGAATGCCTCGGAGATGTCATGCGTGACCATGACGATGGTCATACGCGTCTCTTCCCAGAGGCGCTTGGTGAGGACGTGAATATCCGCGCGGGTGCCGGGGTCCAGGGCGGAGAAGGGCTCGTCCAGCAGTAGCACGCGGGGCTTGGCCATGAGGGCCTGCGCCAGGGCCAAGCGCTGCTGCATGCCGCCGGAAAGTTGCGCCGGATACTGCTCGCTGGCACCGCGCAGGCCGACATGTTCCAGCATCTGCCGTGCTTCTGCCTTGGCATCGTACCGGCGTGGCCCAAGCAGTTTTCCGAGCCAGCGGGATTCCTTCAACTCCAGCGGCAGTAGCACGTTGCCTAATACGGTGAGGTGCGGGAATACCGAATAGCGCTGGAACACTACACCACGCTCCTGCGTCGGCTCATGTGAGAGGGGCGCGCCGTCCAGCGTGATGCCGCCTTTCGAGGGGATTTCCTCGCTCATCAGCATACGCAGCAGCGTAGTCTTGCCGCAGCCGGAAGGGCCGACAATGGAGACGAAGCTGCCTTCCTCAATATTCAGGTTGAGCTTTTCCAGCACCACGCGGTCATTATAGATCTGCCAGACATCCTTGATCTCGATGGTGCTCATTGCGCTTTGGCTCCCGCGAACCAGGGGAAGACGCGGCGTTGCAGATGCCGCAGGGCGAGATCAAAGAGGAAAGCGAGCAGCGTGATCCAGATGACGTAGGGAATGATGATGTCCATGGCGAAGTAGCGGCGTACTAGGAAGATGCGATAGCCAAGCCCGTTCTGTGCCGCGATGGCTTCCGCCGAGATTAAATAAATCCAGGCTGGACCAAGGGAAAGCCGCAGGCTATCGATGAGGCGCGGAAGCATTTGCGGCACCACCACGCGCAAGCCGATCTGCCAGGATGACGCACCCAGCGTTTGCGCCTTGATGAGCTGTGCCTGGGGCATTTCCTCAACGCGCATAATCAGGTCGCGCACGATGAAGGGGGCTGTGCCGATGACGATCAGTGTCACTTTCGCCGTTTCGCCAATGCCCGCGATGATAAACAGAATGGGCAAAATGGCCAGCGGCGGTACCATTGAGAAAGCCGAGATGAACGGCACAAATAGCCGCCGCAGATACGGGATCATGCCGACGGATATGCCGATGATAAAGGATATGCCGACAGAAATCGCCAACCCCTCAAGCAGCCTTTGCAGGCTGGCGAGGGTGTCCGTCAGCATCAGGTAATCGCCCGTAGCCATGTCCTGCGTGAAGGCCATGATGTTCATGGCGGCTGCCATCTGGCTGATGCTTGGCAGTAATTTGTCGGCCGGGTTGGCGGCATGCCTGATCGCCGAAGCGATCAGGTACAGCGCCACCATTGCGATGAACGGGGTGGCGGCAAGTGCCCGCCCCGCAAGCCGCCCCGGATGCCGGTTGATGAGGCGCATTAGAGCGTTTTAGCCGCGGCCATCGCCATGTAATCGGCGTTGAAGCGGAAGGTCACGTTTTTCGCGTCGCCCAGAACATGCCCGCCGGGGAATTCGATGCCCACCACGTCAGGCGAGGTGGCGCCCTGGCCCATCATGCCCCAGGCGAACAGAAATTGGCGCACATGGTCCATGGTGGCGATGAGTTGGCTGCCCTTGGTGAAAGCGGCGGCCCCGGCGGGGTTGGAGAACAGATGCGTGGTGGCAAGTTGACTAGCGAACCCGGCGTAATCGGTGCCGGAGAGCTTGCCCATCTCGGTCTGCGCGGTCTTGGCCGCAGGCGTGTCGCCCAACATGATGCCCAGTGTCTCGTACCAGATACCGCACAGCGCTTTCGCAAAATCCGGATTGGCTTCCAACGTCTTGGTGTTGACGATCACGAGGTCGAGAATCTCGCCCGGAATGGCCGATGAGTTGAACACGTTATGGGCACCGGGATCGGCATCGATTTGCTCGACGATCGGGTTCCAGGTGACGACGGCTGTCACATCCGGCGTGAGGAAAGCGGCGGCCATGTCAGCGTCCGAGGTGTTGACAATCTTGACGTCGCGCTCGGTCATGCCGTGCAGTTGCAGGCCACGGTCCAGCAAATACTGCGAGACCGAATATTGCACGATGTTGACATTCTGACCCTTGATGTCAGCGAACTTCGTCTTGCCCTTAAGGATCACG
Organism: Acidocella sp.; assembly: GCA_028687415.1. Taxonomy (GTDB): domain Bacteria; phylum Pseudomonadota; class Alphaproteobacteria; order Acetobacterales; family Acetobacteraceae; genus Acidocella. The sequence continues at coordinate 9,205 of JAQUAC010000033.1, forward strand.
GCGTCGTTGCCATTAGAGTAGTCGCCGGTGATGATGGAGGTGGAATCCACGCCGCCCACGGCGGGTACAGCCAGTGTGTCCATGTTGGTGATCGTCAGCGCGTCGAACGCGCCGGCGGTGTATTGGTTGATGGAGGTGGAATAATCATTCACCTCGACTACATCGATCTCGATGCCGTATTTATCGGCCCATTTCTTCACGATGCCGTTTTCCGCCGCCCAGGGCCAGGGCATCCAGCCGACATAGATCGTCCATGCCAGGGCGAATTTTTTCTTTGCCTGCGCGTGTGCCGGTTGCGCGGTGCCAGCCACCACAGCACCGGCGGCAAGGGCGGCACCAGACTTCAGAAACGCCTTACGTGTCAGTTTCATGTAAACCCCCATCGTTGAACAATCGTATTCATCGATGCGAGGGGTACACAGAGAGCCGATGCGCACCCCGCACATCCATGCTCTCCCGGGCTTTTGTCCCGCCGTGCATCATACGGATGTCTCCCCGTATGACCGCCGCTCTCGGACCAGCACCTGGGACGAACCCCGGCCGGAACCCTAGCGGCCTATGGTAACTGTAATGCGAATTACATGCCAAACCAAACGGTGATGAAACCGGCGGTTTTTGGCGGGGTGAAAATAATTTTGATTGATTTTTAGGCGGCAGTGACCGGATTGGTCGAAAACTGCCCGCATTTTTGTCGCTGTGCTGCTGGTTGTTAGTGGCAGGTGCGGATGGGGCTGGTCAGGGCCAGTGGGGCGCGGTTATCGTGCCCGGTTTCGGCGGGTTTCTCCTGGGGGAGGTTAGAGCGCTTATCGGCCCGGGCAGGTTCATCCCGGAAAGGTATGCTGCGAATGGCCTCCGACCTATGGAAGCGCGGCACGGCCCACAGCGTAAATCCGTGGAAAGTCTTGGTGGTCATTGGGTTGGTCCCTGGGTTGTGGTGGCACCATAGCCGTGAACAGGTGCGCTTCCTAGCGGAATGCTCTTTGCAAAGGATTAAAACCTGGTCATTTGGATGAAAAAATTCTGTTCGGCTTGTGGTTTATGACGATTTTAAGAAAATTTTTGTGCGTTGCAGTAAAAACTCCGGCATCCATCCCGGTGCGTGCGGCGCCTTTATGTCGTGGCCGCGCCGGTCCGGGCAACTGAATTCGACAACCTTTGCGTGAAATCTCTGCAACAGTCAGGGCGAATAGTCGAAATTCCGCATGAACCCGCCCAGCTGCCGTTCGATGGTTTGCGCGCCCTCCGGTGGCGGAAATCTCCGCTAATGCCTCACCTCGTCGCTGTGCCTGGCAGGTTTCCGGTGGTCGTGGCGCCGCGAGGGGCGCGCAGGGAGAATATGATGCGCTTTGCCCGGCTCAGCGCGTCCATCCCCTCGGCATAGATGCCGCTCACCCGCGCTTATGGGTAGACGCCGTGCGCCATATTCCGTGCAGCATTATGCAGCTAGGTGAAGCATGCCCAGGCGCCAGGCTAGGCGGGGCGCGCTGGCGATTTGGCGTAGCATATCGCCAGCCTAGCAGCCTGCTGCTATGAGCTCTGTCTATGAACGAATTTCTGCAAATTGCCTCAATGACAGGGTTTGCCCGTGCCCAGGGCGAGTCCGGCGCCACCGCCTGGGTGTGGGAGCTGCGCAGTGTTAACGGGCGTGGGTTGGATGTGAAGCTGCGTCTGCCGAACGGGCTGGACCCGCTGGAGTTTCCGCTCCGAGATCTGGTGGCAAAGCGCCTGAAACGCGGCAACGTCTCCGGCACGCTGAGCCTGAAGCGCGATGCTGCTGCCTCCATTGCGCCGGACATGGCGGTGCTGGAGCGGCTGAAGGATCTGGCTGTTAACCTTGCCGATAATATTCCTGGTGCGCTGCCGCCGCGGGCGGAGCTGATTCTGGGCCTGCCCGGTGTGCTGCGCAGCGCGCCGCAAGAGGAGAGCGAGGAAGAGCGCGCTGCCCTGGCTGATGCCGTGCGCGCCGGTTTTGTGCAGGCGCTGGAAGGGCTGGCTGAGTCCCGCGCTGCCGAGGGGCGGAAGCTGGCTGAGATTGCCGCCGCCAATTTGCGCGAGATCGAGCTGCTGCGCGAGGCTGCCGCGCTGGAGGCTACGAAGCAACCGGAGTTGCATCGGGCCAAGCTCGCGGCGCAACTGGCCGAGATCATCAGCGGCGTGTCTGGCCTGCCGGAAGAGCGCATCGCCCAGGAAATTGCCTTGCTGACCACGAAGTCGGACGTGCGGGAGGAGCTAGACCGTCTTGCCGCGCATATTGCTGCCGCTCGCGCGTTGCTGGCGGAAGGTGTCGGGGTGGGGCGCAAGCTCGACTTCCTTATGCAGGAATTCAATCGCGAGGCGAACACGCTGTGCAGCAAATCCGCCTCGCTGCCGCTCACCTCCATCGGCCTCGCGCTGAAAGCCGCCATTGAGCAGCTCCGCGAGCAGGTGCAGAACATTGAGTAGGCGTGGCCTTTGTTTGGTGCTGGCCGCCCCCTCGGGGGCGGGCAAGACGACGCTCTCCCGAGCACTGCTGGAGCAGGATGACCGGTTGCACCTCTCCGTGAGTGTCACTACCCGCGCCCGCAGGCCGGGGGAGAAGGAAGGCAAGCACTACCATTTCATCAGCCAGGAGCGGTTCGACGAGATGGTGGTCGCGCATGGGCTGCTGGAATATGCCCGGGTGTTCGGGCGCTCCTACGGCACGCCACGCGCTCCGGTGGAGGCTGCGCTGGCCGAGGGGCAGGATGTGATGTTCGACATTGACTGGCAGGGCTTTCGCCAGATCCGTGCCGCCATGCCGGGCGATGTGGTGGGCGTGTTCATCAGGCCGCCCTCATTGACCGTGCTGCACGAGCGCCTGACCAAGCGCGGCGACAGTCCTGAGCAGGTGGCAGCCCGCATGCAGCATGCCGAGGCGGAAATCTCCCATGCCGGGGAGTTCGACTATATCGTCGAGAACCGGGACCTGGATGTGGCGCTGGCTGATCTGCGTGCCATTCTCCGCGCCTGCCGGCTGGAGACGAAGCGGCAGGTTTAGGTCGGGCGGACGCCTACGCCCGTGGGGAAGATGTTCGTGCCATCCGTGGCGCGGCGGGCGCAGGCTAATGCCGCCGGGGGCTAATTTGTAAAACCCCCCGTGCCATGCTATAGATCACACGTGATGCACTATAATTTATTTAGACTTTTCAGTACCTTGAGCTGCAATGAGGGGGCGCTTTCCGCGCCCCGCCGCGAGTCTGTGACCTGATATGAGCGACACCACGGACGAACCCGGCGCCGGGCCGCTGGCGCCGCGCGGGCTGGAGCCTGTCTCTATCGAGCAGGAGATGCGCAAATCCTATCTGGATTACGCCATGTCCGTCATCGTCAGCCGCGCGCTGCCTGATGCGCGGGACGGGCTGAAGCCGGTGCATCGGCGCATTCTGTATGCCATGAACGAGGCCGGCAACACGCCGGACAAGCCCTACCGTAAATCCGCGCGCATGACTGGTGACGTGATGGGTACCTACCATCCGCACGGCGATAACGCGATTTACCTGGCCGCCGTGCGGATGGCGCAGGATTTCTCCATGCGCCTGCCGCTCATCGACGGGCAAGGGAATTTCGGCAGCATCGACGGCGACATGCCCGCCGCCATGCGTTACACTGAGATGCGTCTGGCCCCCTCGGCGATGCTGCTGCTGGGGGATATCGACAAGGGTACGGTCGATTTCCAGCCGAACTATGATGAGAGCGAGCAGGAGCCGCGTGTGCTCCCCGCCGCTTTCCCGAATCTGCTGGTCAACGGCTCCAACGGCATTGCCGTGGGCATGGCGACGAATATTCCGCCCCATAACCCCACGGAGATCATGGACGCCGTGCTGGCGATGATCGAGACGCCGGAGATCACGCTCGAAGAACTGATGAAGATCGTGCCTGGTCCGGATTTCCCGACCTCCGGCATCATTCTCGGCCGCTCCGGCATCCGTTCCGCGTTCGAGACTGGGCGAGGCAGCATCATCCTGCGTGCCCGCGCCAGCATCGAACAGATACGCAAGGACCGCGATGCCATCGTAGTCACGGAAATCCCGT
>JAQUAC010000034.1 GCA_028687415.1 Acidocella sp.
CGAATCTACGATAACATCCGCAAATTCGTCCGTTTTGTTGTTGCCTGTAATTCGGCGGAGATATGGACGATCTTTCTGGCTCCCTTCTTCGGCCTGCCCGTGCCGCTCCTGCCAATCCAGATTCTCTGGATCAACCTGGTGACGGACGGCCTGCCTGGCCTTGCTCTCGCGGCCGAGCCGGCGGAGCCGGACATCATGACCCGGCCGCCCCGGTCACCGCGCGAGGGGCTGTTTGCAGGCGGCATGGTCTGGGAGGTAGTGTGGACCGGGCTCGTGATGGCGGCCATTACCCTGTTAACCGAAGCTGGCGCGATCCGGGCGCATGACACGCATTGGCAGAGCATGGTCTTCACCGTGCTCACGCTCGTGCAAATGTGGCAGATACTGGCCATCCGTTCCGCGCGCGCATCGCTGTTCCAGCAGGGCATCCTGTCGAACCCCCAGCTCCTTGGCGCGGTGGCGCTGACCTTCAGCTTACAGCTCGCGGTTATCTATACCCCTGGCGTCAATACCGCCTTCGGCGCCGCGCCACTCAGCCTCGCCGAGCTTGTCGTGAGCATCGCCGCATCCAGCCTGATTTTTGTGATCCTTGAGCTGGTCAAGTGGAGACGCAGGCAGAAGGGGTAACCGAACAACCGCGCGCAGTCCCAGATCATGAAATCCAGCGGTTCTGCCTTTTTCATCGTCGATAACGTGGCCGCCCGGGTCGCCGAAGCGGACGGCGTGTCCGAACCCCACGGAGCCCCATGACCACCTGGGCTTCGGGTATTGCAGCGCCATGATCTTCCCCCCTACCATCTCGCCAAAAGTAAGGAACCAAATCTTGAGATGCGGCGCGTTTCCCCCGCCTTTCCCGTTCAGCCTGAACACTGTAGGCTGGCAATTAGTTGAAGCGGGCGCCTAGATGAAGACGCGGCACCGGCGTCCCGGCAAGAAATGCGGCTGCGTGAACGAAGTGAAACCGGAGCAACAGACCATCCGCTTTGCACAGAATTTCATTTTTTATCAGTGTGATATGGATGTTTTGTTGATCCTATAATTTAGGATGTAGGGCAGCATGGAATTACACGGTAATTGGCGCATCCCGACCGAAATTCTGGCCGGTGCCGGGCGCATCGCGGAGCTGCCGGGGCGCGTGAGCGCGGCCGGGGTCAAGCGCGCGCTCATCGTGACCGACAGCGGCGTAGCTGGACTGCCCTTCTTCGCGGACATCGTCTCCGGGCTGGAGGCAGCGGGCGTTGCGGTGGCGGTGTTCAAGGAAGTGCATCCAGACCCGCAGGCGGCGGACGTGGCCGCCGGGGCGGCGGCATACAAGGCGCATGCAGCGGAGGGCATCATCGCCATTGGCGGCGGCTCGGGGCTGGATTGCGGCAAGTCCGTTGGGCTGGCAGTCTCCACCTCCCATCCGCTTTGGGATTTCGAGATTACTCTCCCCACCCCGGCGCTGGACGCCCCGATTCCGCCAATTTTTGCGGTTCCCACCACGGCCGGCACCGGCTCCGAGGTTGGCCGCGCCACCGTGGTCACGGATGTAGAGAAGAGCCGCAAGCTCATTCTGTTGCACGCGCAGATGATGCCGCGCTTGGTGGTGCTTGACCCGGAGCTGACCTACGGCCTGCCCCCGTTCATCACCGCCTGGACCGGCATGGATGCGCTCGCGCATAACCTCGAAGCGTTCTACGCCGATTTCTACCATCCGGTGGCTGATGGCATTGCCCTGGAGGGCATGCGGCTGGTGAAGGAGAACCTGCTCACCGCCGTGAACGAGCCGAAGAATGCAGCAGCACGCATGAACATGCTCGCCGCCGCCAGCATGGGCGCCACGGCGTTTCAGAAGGCGCTGGGGGCAATCCATTCGCTCTCCCACCCCATCGGCGCGCGCTTCCACGCGCATCACGGCCTGACCAACGCGGTGCTGATGCCCTATGTGCTGGCGTTCAACCGCCCGTGCATAGAGGCCAAGATCGCCCGCGCCGCCCGCGCCATGGATATTGAGAACGGGTTCGACGGGTTTCTCGCCTGGGTGCTGGATCTGCGCGCCGCGCTGAGCATCCCGCACACGCTGGAGGCACTGAAGGTGACGCCGGAGGCGCTGGACGAGCTGGCCACAGAGGCCATGGCCGACCCCAATACGCCGGATAATCCCCGCAAGGCGGAGAAGGCCGACATGCTGCGCATTCTGCAGGCCGCCATGGCCGGCACCATGGCGAACCTCAGCGACTGATACGCCGGGCCAGGAGCAACCCCGACCTATAGCGCCTTCTGCATCGTTACCACATCCAACCAGCGCTCCAGCTTGAAGCCGACCTTGCGCATAATGCCGACCTGGGTGAAGCCGAGGCTGGCATGAACACCTATGGAGGCGGTATTCTCGGAATCGCCAATAAGCGCCAGCATCTGCTTGAACCCGCCGGCGCGGGCGCGTTCCAGCAGCGCCGCAACGATAGCCTTGCCCACACCCTGACCCCGCACGCCGTCCCGCACATAAACGCTGTCCTCCACCGTGTAGCGGTAGGCGACACGAGCGCGGAACGGGCCGTAATAACCAAATCCCAGAATCCCAGATTCATCACGCGCCACCAGCCAAGCAAAACCGGCGGCGCGGTTGGCGGCGAAGCGCGCCTCCATTTCCTCGAGCGAGGGCGGCACATCCTCGAACGTTCCGGTGCCGTGCAGCACATGGTGGGCGTAAATCGCCTGGATGTCGGGCAGGTCTACTTCCTGCGCGTCCATGATCTCCATTACGGTACTCCCTGATTCTTGTTGCCGCCCCGACCATGGCAAATCTACCCGGCGCTGAGAAGCGCGTGGAAATTTATACACTAACCATTTCATAACAATTGCTTTACCAATGCCTCGAAAACTGGACACGCCGTGCCGGATGAGACAATTGACGTTGTACTAGCGAGACTTTCTGAGGCATAAGCAGCAATAGAGGTAGCGCGGCTCTGATATGCGCGTGCCGGATTACTTCGTCTGATGAGGGTTGAGACTGTATGAACGACACGCCGCGCAACCCTGGGTCGGGAGACGCCGGAAACCAAAGTGCCGTCAATCCGGATATGGCAGCTCTGCACGACGCCTCCATCGATGTCAGCCCGCAGGTGCAGACCCGCTTAGCCGCGGTGATGAACGTGGCGCGCTATCATGGCGTGGAAATGAACCCCGAGACCCTGCGGCTGCGCCCGGAAGACCCGTCCCCCACCCCGCCCATGCTTATAGATTGGCTGCGCGAAGCCGGGCTGTGGGCCCGCGGCGTACCGATGAATTTCCGCCAGCTGACAAAAATCGAAGACCCGGCGCCAATCGTGCTGCTGCTCGACGATGGCGGCGCGGCTCTGGTGGTGGGGCGGGACCGCGAGAAGCACGTGCTATATCTGCGCGACCCGCGCGGCGGCCTGCACGACCCGGCAGTCGCCGTGGACGAGCTGCGGCTGAAGCAGGTGTGGAGCGGCGCCACGTTGCTCGTCCGCGCCTCCCGCAACGGCGTCGGCGAAGAGACCGTGTTCAACCTCGCTTTGCTGGCCAAGATGGTGTGGAGCGATAAGCTCATCCTGCGTGACATTGCGATCTCCTCCATCACCCTCACCCTGCTCAGTCTGGTGCCGATCCTGGTGGTGATGCGCACCATCGGCACGGTGCTGCAGTTCCACAGCACCTCCACGCTGAATCTGGTCATTTTATTACTTATCGTTGCCGTCATCTTCGAGGCATTGCTAAGCTGGGGGCGTAAGCTGATGGAGGTGATCCTGGCGGCGAAGCTCGATGCGCGCCTCAACCTGATGATCTTCGACCGGCTTCTTTCACTGCCCATCGAGTTTTTCGAACGCCAGCAGGCCGGCGTTATCACCAGCAAGATCGTGCAGGTCGGCAAGGTCCGCGACTTCCTCACCGGCAAGCTGATGAACACGTTCATCGACCTGTTCATGCTCTCGATCCTGCTGCCGCTGCTGTTCTACATTAATGCCACGCTGGCCTGGACAGTGCTGATCGCAGCCAGCCTCATCGCCGCCATCATCGCCGTGTTCCTGCGCCCGCTGGGGCTCATGACCGGGCGGATCATCTCCGCCGAAGCCGGCAAGGGCTCGGTGTTGGTGGAATCCATCTACGGCATCCGGACCGTCAAGGCGCTGGCGCTGGAATCGACCCGCAGCGCCGACTGGGACCGCCGCGTGGCCGAGGTGGCGGAACTGCATGTCGAGCAGAGCCGCCTCGCCAACTGGCCGGCCACGCTCAGCATGCCTCTGCAGCGCTATTGCTCTTACGGCGCGATCACGCTCGGCGCCTATATCGCCCTGCACACCAACAACCCGGTGGATGCCGCCTCGCTGACCGGCTTCATGCTGCTGGGCGGGCGCGTGGCGGGGCCGCTGGTGAGCATGACCGGGCTGCTTGAGGACGTGCAGAACGCGCAGGCGGCAATCGGTCAGGTGGGCGAGGTGCTCAACCGCCCGAACGAGAAATACGCCCTGACGCACGGCCTGCGCCCACGCTTCGAAGGGGCCATTGAGTTCGACGACGTCACCTTCAAATATGAAGGCGCCAAGACCGCGGCACTGGACAAGATGAGCTTCAAGATCCCCGCCGGCACCATGCTCGGGCTGGTCGGGCGCTCGGGCTCGGGCAAATCCACCATTACCCGGCTGCTGCAGGGCATCAACCGTGACTATTCCGGCGCCATCAAGATCGACGGCAATGACATGCGCGAGATCAACCTGCGGCATATCCGCAAGAATTTCGGCATGGTGCTGCAGGATAACTTCCTGTTCCGCGGTTCGGTTCGGGACAATATCATCGCTGGCCGGCCGGGCCTCTCCTTCGAGGACGCGGTGCGCGCCGCCCGCCTTGCGGGGGCGGAGGAGTTCATTGAGCGCCTGCCCAACGGCTATGATACCTTTATCCAGGAAGGCTCGCCCAACCTTTCCGGCGGGCAGAAGCAGCGCTTGGCCATCGCCCGCGCGCTGATCTCCGACCCGAAAGTGCTGATCATGGACGAGGCGACTTCTGCCCTCGACCCTGAGAGCGAGGCACTGGTAAATGCCAACATCCTGCGCATCGGCAAGGGGCGGACGATGGTCATCGTCTCCCACCGCCTCTCCTCGCTGCTCGATTGTGACCTGATCATGGTGCTCGACCGCGGCCGCACGATGGATATTGGCACGCATTACGAGCTTGTGGAGCGTTGCGCCATCTATCGCCATCTCTGGTTCCAACAGAACCGCCATCTCTCCCCCGAAGGATCCGACAATGCGGCGACTAAGCCGGTTCTTACGCAAGGTCACTAACACCGCGCTGGTTGCCCCCGAACCCGAGGGCATGCCGCTGGCCGTGTTGGAATTCCAGTCGCCGACCGCGGCGGTCATCGCCACGCCTTTGCCGCTTCTCGCCCGTTCAACGAACTACGTCGTCACGACCCTAGTTCTGAGCACGGTGCTCATATCCATGGTGATGAAGGTGGACATGCTGGTGGTGGGCAACGGCGTGCTGCAATCGGTGACCCCGGATTTCACCATCCAGGTGTTCAACACCAGCTCGATCGTGCGCAATATCCTGGTGCACCCAGGCGAGCTCGTGACCAAGGGCCAGGTGCTGGCGACGCTGGACCCGACCTATGCCAAGGCGGACCTGACCTCGCTGACGCAGGAAGAGCAGAACTACTCCGCTCAGGTGGCGCAACTGCAGGCGCAGGAGGATAACAAGCCCTATGTGCCGGATCCGTCCAACCCGGCCTCGGTGCTGCAAATGCAGACCTACGGCCAGCAGATCGCTCAACATGCCTTCACGATGCAGAACTACGACCAGCAGATCAACCAGCTAAAAACGCAGATCGCGGGCTTCAACGAGCAGGCGGATTACTACAAGCAGCGCCTCAGCATCGCCTCAAACGTCGAGACCATGCGCAAGAAATTGCAGCAATTGCAGGTGGGTAGCAAGCTGGACACGGAAGCCGCGACGGATGACCGCGTCAATGTTCAGGCTCAGCTCTCCAGCGCCATCTCCTCCGCCCAGGCGGATGAGCGCCAACTCGCCGCCGTGCAGGCACAGCGCGACAGCGCTGACCAAGAATGGAAGGCGCAGGTCTCTACACAGCTCGCCACCGCGCTCAACAGCCTCTACCAAGCGCAGCAACAGCTGGCGAAAGCCAAATTAAACAACCAGCTCGTGGAACTGACCGCACCGCAGGATGCGGTGGTGCAGTCCGTGGCCACGGTAGCAATCGGCTCAGTCGTGCAGCCTGGGCAGGAACTAATGGACCTCGCCCCGGTGAATGCGCCGTTCATCGTTGAGGCCGATATCGACGCGTCGCAATCTGGCTATGTGCATCCTGGCACCCCGGCCTCAATCAAATTCTCCACGCTGGACCCGCTACTCTATGGCACAGCGAAGGGCACAGTGATCTCCGTCAGCGCCGAGAGCTTCAACCCGCAGGACCAGCAGTCCGCCGCGGTAAATGGCGCGCCGCTGCCGGGAACGCCGCAGAACCTCTACTACAAGGCAGAAATCTCGCTCGACATGCTGAATCTGCACAACGTGCCGCAGGGGTTCCGTCTGATGCCAGGCATGCCTCTGGAGGCCGACCTCATCGTCGGCCACCGCTCCATCTTCAGATACTTCTTCTCCAAGCTGGCGCCCATGGCCTATAACAGCATGCACGAGCCATGAGACCGGAATGAGCAACAAGAAATTCACCCTTGGCGACAAGCTGGCGGCGCGCAATCCGGACAAGGCCTTGGCCCGTGCCACCGAACTGAAAGCAGAGGGCAAGCATGAGCGCGCCTTCAAACTCTTCGTGGTTGCGGCCGAAGCCGGACGGGACACCGCGCAGCATGAGGTTGCTCTCTACTACCTCACCGGCAGCGCAGGCGGGCTGCGCAGTAAGGCGGAGGCGGCGCGCTGGCTCACCCGCGCGGCCGAGCTGGGGAATGTGACGGCGAAAAGTCAGCTGGCGGCGCTCTATGCCAGCGGGTTGCAGGCGGAGACCGAAAGCGGCGGGCTGTTTCCGGCCAGCACCGAAGCCGGGCCGGATTATACCGCCGCCTTGCGCTGGGGGCTGGAAGCCGCCGAAGCGGGGGATGTTGAAGCGCAGGCATTGTGCGGGTTCATCCATACGGTCGGACCGGCGGAGCTGCGCGACGAGGCCAAGGCGGCGCACTGGCACGGCAAGGCCGCTGAGGCCGGCAATCCGCAGGGGCATCTGGGCATTGGTATCATGCTCCTCGGCAAGGCGGATAACGACGAGCTTACCTTTGCCGCGGTGGAGCATATCCGCAAAGCGGCCGAGGCCGACATCCCCACTGCGCACTGCTATCTCGCCATCATCCATGAATGCGCCGTTGGCGTGAGGCAGGATTACGGCCTCGCCGCGCACCATTACGGCCTTGCCGCCAAGAGTGGCATCCGCAACGCCCAGGCCAAATACGGCGTCATGCTGCTGAATGGCATCGGCGTGCGGGCGAACAAGGTGGAGGGCGAGACTTGGCTCCGCCGCGCCGGGCTAACGGGCGACGCGGAGGCTGCCAGCCTCGTCGCGGATATTTACGCGCGCGGCGACCAGGGGCTGCCGCCAAACTATGCGGAGGCGGCGATCTGGTTCCGCATCGCCGCCGAGGCCGGGCACCGCCCGTCCGCCCGCGCGCTGGGCATGCTTTACCTCATGGGCGCCGGCGTGCCGCGCGATGCTGACGAGGCGGCAATTTGGCTGCGCAAGGCCGCCGAGGCCGGGGATTCGATGGCACAGTCGGACCTCGCGGAGATGTTGCTGAAGGGCCAAACCAACCCGCGCATCACCACCCCGCCGCCAGTGCTGGACTGGTTCGAGGCCGCCGCCGAGTCAGGCGACGCGATCGGCGCTTATAACTACGCCGTGTGTCTGGCTGAGGGCATCGGCACGGAGCGCGATGACGCGCGCGCCGCCGAATGGTTCCGCCGTGCCGCCGAGACCGTACTGAACGCGCAATACCGCTACGGGCGGCTGCTGGCCGAGGGCCGCGGCGTGGCACAGGATTTCGCGGCGGCGCGGGAGTGGCTGCAAAAGGCCGCTGAATTCGAGCTGCCCGAGGCGCTGTTCGACCTTGGCTCCCTGCACGCGCAGGGGCTGGGCGGCCCGCGTGATGACGAGGCCGCGCGCGGGTTGTTTGAGCGCGCCGCGGCCAAGGGCATGCCGGAGGCGATGTTCGCCCTCGGCGCGCTCTACGGCGGCGGGCACGAAATTCCAACCGACCGCGCCGTCTCTCTCGCCTGGTACCGCCAGGCGGCCGAAAAGGGCCATGCGCGCGCGGCGCTGATGCTCGGCAAATATCTGCGCCTGGGCATCGCCACACCAGTGGACGTAGAAGCCGCACGCAAATGGTTCACCATGGCGGCCAAGGCTGGGTTCGAAGAGGCACAGGCCGAACTCGCCACACTGGAACCCTCCGCCGCCGCCGCCGAATGAAGCTCAAGCCCGGCAGTGCCGTCGAGGCCTGGACCAAGGGCCTGGAAGGCGGCGCCCATGCGGCGTTCTGGCTGGCGCGGGCACGGCGACTGGCACCCGACGATCCGCGCATCGCGCTTGACCTTGCCCGCCAGCACCTCGCCGGCGATGCCGCCGCCCAGGCTCAGGCACGGGTAGAATTCACCACACTGGCCGCGCGGCATGACATCGCCGCCGCCTGGACGGGGCTGGCCCTGGCGGCACTGAAGCTGGGCGATGCCCATGCCGCCGCCGCCGCGCTGGATGAGTTGCTGACACGCCACTGCCTAGACGAAGCGCCAGGCTTCACCGCCTTCGCCGCCCATGCGGCCGCTGCCGCCGGTTATGGCGGGTTCCGGGGCATAACCGCCACCGGCCAAACCGTGAAACATGGCAACGGGCGGTTACTCGGTGCGCGGCCAGACCATGCGGCACTGGCGCGGGTGGAGGGGCTGGCCAGCTGGGAGGCCGACGGCATTACCGGCTGGGCCTGCCGCCTTGCCTGGCCTGACACGCCGCCTGCCCTCACCCTCACCGATGTCACGGGCGCCAGCTTGACGGTGAAATTCGGCAAGCCCCTGAAGCCTGACGACACCGCCCCATTGCTGCCACGCCACCGCTTCCGCCTGACCGCCCGGCAGTTGCAGGGGCTCACCCCGCCTTTCGCCCTGCGCGGACCGGATGAGCGGGATATCATGGGCAGCCCGCTAGACCCGCGCGCCCTGGCCGCCGCCCCCGTGCCCGCCGCGCGGCGGGGCACGCCTCCCGCCCGCGCCCCGCGCCGCGCCCGGCTGGCTTTACTGATGCCAGTGTATCGCGGCCTGAAGGAAACCCGCGCCGCCCTCCGCTCCGCCATGGCGGCGGCGGACAAGGCGGAGGTTATTGTGGTGGACGATGCCACGCCGGAGCCCGCCCTCGCCCAGTTTCTGGATGGGCAAGCGGCAGCGGGGCGCATCCGGCTGCTTCGGCATGAGACCAATCAGGGCTTCTGTGCCGCCGTGAATACCGGGCTGCGCGCCGCTAAAAACCGGGACGTGCTGCTACTGAACGCCGATATACTGCTCCCCCCCGGCGCAGTGGAAACGCTGCGCGCCCTGGCCTATGCGGATGCCGCCACCGGCACCGTCACCCCGCTTGCCAATGAGGCGACGATTTGCAGCTACCCATCCCCCCAGAGCAGCAACCCCATGCCGGACCTTCGCGAGGCCACGCGACTGGACATTCTGGCCCGCGCGGCGAACGGGCTGACCACGGTGGAAATTCCGACTTCGGTCGGGTTCTGCATGTATATCCGGCATGACTGCCTGAAGGCCGTGGGCGGGTTCCGGGGTGAGATATTCGCCCAGGGCTATGGCGAGGAGAATGATTTCTGCCTGCGCGCCCGGCATCTCGGCTTCCGGCATGTGGCGGCGCCAGGGGCCTATGTGGCGCATCAGGGCGGTGTGTCTTTCCAGGCCGGGGCTCACGGGCTTATTGAGCGCAACCTCACCATCCTCAACCGGCTCTACCCCGGCTATCACGCGATGGTCCTGGCCCATATCGCCGCAGATCCATTGCGCCCCTACCGTGCAGCGCTGGATGAGGCCCGGCTGCGCGCCGCCATGGGCAAGCGCGATGCGGTGCTGCTCATTACCCACAGCCATGGCGGCGGCGTGGCGAGGCAGGTGGCGGCGGAGATGGAGAGTTGGCGGGCGAAGGGCATGGCCCCGCTGCTGCTGACCACGCAATTCCCCAAGAACCCAGCCAAAACGCCCTACCCCTGGCCCACTTTGCTCTGCACGGGCGCGGCCGCCGATTACCCCAACTTGGCCTTCCCCCTGCCGGAGGGCTGGGAGACGCTGCTGCGCCTGTTGCGGAAGCTGCGCGTGCGCCGCGTGGTGCTGCACCACATGCTCGGCCAGCACGCTGATGTGCGCGGCATCGCGCGGGCGTTGGACGTGCCACAGGACATTGTGGTGCACGATTACGCTTGCTTCTGCCCGCGTGTGAACCTGCTAATGAAGCCCGAGCATGACGCGCCGCCGCGCTATTGCGGCGAGCCTGACCAAGCCGGCTGCATTGCCTGCCGCGCCAAGGGAGGCGATCTGTTCGAGACACTCTCCATCCCCAAACTGTTGGCGCGCTCGGCGGCGGAATTCGCTGCGGCGGAGGCGGTCATCGTGCCCTCGGCGGATGCGGCAAAACGGCTGGCCCGGCACTTCCCTGGCGTGAAGCCGGAAATCCGCCCCTGGGAGGACGACACCGCCCCGCTGCCCCTGCATCGCCCACATTCAAGCGGAGTACGACGAATCGCCGTGATTGGCGGCATCGGCCCCTCCAAGGGTTTTGCCCTGCTGCGCGACTGTGCCGAGGATGCGCGCGCCCGCGCCTTACCTTTGGAATTTCACGTCATTGGCGCCAGCGCCGATGATGCCACGCTTCTGGAAGCCGGGGTCTTCGTCAGCGGTGCCTACCAGGAGGGTGAGGCCGGGGCGCTTATCGCCGCGCTAGCGCCGGATCTGGCGTTTTTGCCCTCTATCTGGCCGGAAACCTGGTGTTTTGCTCTCAGCGAGGCATGGCATGCCGGGCTACCGGCAGTGGTGTTTGATCTCGGCGCCCAGGCCGAGCGCGTGCGCGCCACTGGGCGCGGGCTAGTTTTGCCATTGGGCCTGCCGCCGGGCCGGGTAAACGATGTGTTATTAAACGTCTCGTAAGTACGAATGCGCAATAATATGGCAATTTTGCCTGTGAGGACTGGTTAATTACGCCGCATTAAATTAACGCTGTTAGGCATTGAACATGCCTAACATTCCCAAAACCGGCGTCGCCGCCACATAATCCCCTTTCTGCTTTTAGGAACCACTATGGCCGCTGTGAAATCTGCCCCCGCCCCCGCGAACCCCGCGCCGAATGCCGCCGCACCAGAAGCGGGCGGCAATTCGCAGGTTCAGGAGCTGAAAGTGACAGGACATCTGATGTCCCTGCCGCCGGGGCTTTTCTGCTTTATCAATGAGATCAACTCCGGCGCAACACGGAATGGCGGCATGCCGGGCGTGCGCGTCTCGCCCCCGCCGGCTGGCGGGCAGAATGTGGAGATCGCCGGGTTCCGCCCGGATGGCTGGCTTAACGCCGAGGGCGACGCCACGCTGGTGCGAATCCGCAAGCACCCGGCGCAAGTGCTGGTCACCATCTACCAGCTGGCCAACCAGCCGGATTCCTCACCGCGCCTGAAAGTGCAACAATTGCTCGGCGCTAATGACATGCCGATGCCCGCTCCGGCCCCCGCGGCAGCGGCGGCACCAGCACCGGCACCAGCGACGACGCCGCTCGACGTTCTAGCGCATATCCAGTCGCGCGGCGATGTCGGTGCCAAGTTCGGTGACTGGCTGGGCGAACCGGGCAGCCAAAACTGGATTGAGGGTTTCTCCATCACCGCACCGGAGAACATCGCCCCGGAGGATTTCACCTACCAGGCGGTGCTCGGGCGCGGCTGGCTCTCCCCCTGGGTGGAGGCCGGGCAGTATTGCGGGTCGCGCGGCATGGCGCTTCCGCTGCTGGGCCTGCGCATCCGCCTGAACGGCGCGGCGGCGGAGCAGTACGAGATCAGCTATTCCGCGAGCTTTGTCGGCGGCGCCAGCGCCGGGCCAGTGGGCAATGACGAAACCTGCGAGGCCGACACCCTGGCGCCGCTGGAGGCACTGCAAGTGGTGCTGACGCCGCGCGGGCGCAAAACCGGGCGGGGCAAACGCTGAGACGGAGACGGGACAAACGTGAACTTCCTCTTCGTCCACCAGAATTTCCCCGGCCAGTACCTGCACATATTGCGCAGCCTGCAGGCTGATAACGCCAAGCATGACGGCACGCATCAGCTCGTCTTCATGACCGAGCCGAACCACAACCAGATGCAGGGCGTGCGTAAGGTTACCTACTCCAAGCCGCCGCCGATCTCCAACGCGGTGGAGTTCGACGCCCGGGAGTACGAAATGGCCTCCCGCCGGGCAAAGGCCGCCTATGAGGGGGCGCTGAAGATCAAGGCGCTCGGCTTCCAGCCGGACGTCATTATCGGGCATCACGGCTGGGGCGAGATGCTGAATCTGGTGGATGCGTTTCCCGGCGTGCCGTTGCTCGGCTATTTCGAATTCTATTATAAAATTCATGATACAGATGTGAATTTCGACCCAGAATTCCCGATGCCGGAAGCGCGATTCGGCGCGGTGCGCGGCAAGAACGCCGTGAACCTCCTGGCCCTGGCGCTGGAGCAACACGGGCAAACCCCAACGCGATGGCAGCACAGCACCTATCCAGGCTGGTCGCAGAAGAACATCCGCATCATTGAGGAAGGCGTGGACCTGGAGCTGTGCAAGCCAGATCCGGCTTTGCGAAAAAAGACCGTGACAGTCGGCAAGCTGAAGGTGACACCGAAGCAAAAGCTCGTCACCTTCGTCTCACGTAACCTGGAGCCGTATCGCGGCTTCCACACCATGATGCGCGCCCTACCGCGCATTCTGAACGAGCGGCCTGATGTGGTCGTCTCGCTGGTGGGCGGGGACGAGGTGAGCTACGGCGCCCCTCCGGCGGGTGGCGGCAGCTGGCGAAACGTGATGTTGCGTGAGCTGGACGGCAAGATCGACCTCTCGCGTGTGCACTTCATGGGCAAGCTGCCTTATGACCAGCATCTGACGGTGCTGAAGCGCTCGGACGCGCAGGG
>JAQUAC010000319.1:0-2072 GCA_028687415.1 Acidocella sp.
CGGGCAATTTCTTCATAGCTTGCCCCGTTCAGCCGCGCCTCGACCTCGCCAGCCCGGCTGCCGGCGAACACCAGATGCGTATGGCAATCGATCAACCCCGGCGTGATCCAGCGGTTTTCGCAATCCACCGTTTCGCCCGCCGCCATCTCCTGCATTGGCCCAGCATAGATAATCCGCCCGCCAGCCTCGGCGACCATGCCGCGCTCCACGATGCCCAGCCCCGGCAGCGCCGGGTCCATGCTCGCCAATCTTGCGTTCGTAAAAATCCGGTCTGCGCGCATCAGGACAGCCTTGGCGGTGGAATGGATAAGTTGTATATACAATAGGAGCGCATCCAGGAGCTGTCCAGTGGTCGAAACCCTAATTTTCCGACACGCATTATTGCCCGAGGGTTGGGTGGAAAATGTGAGCCTCACCATAGCGGATGGTAACATCACAAGCGTGGAGCGCGGTATTCCCGGCGGTACGGGCATCGCCCTGCCCGGCATGCCCAATCTGCACAGCCACAGCTTCCAGCGCGCCATGGCCGGATACGCCGAACTGCGCGGCCCTGGGGCGGATAGTTTCTGGACATGGAGGGAGCTGATGTACCGCCTTGCACTGGGCATGAACCCGGATGACGTGCAGGCCGTGGCCACCCAGGCCTTCGTGGAAATGCTGGAGGGCGGCTACACCGCTGTCGCGGAATTCCACTATCTGCACCACGCGCCGGACGGCACACCTTATACAGATATCGCTGAAATGGCCGCGCGCCTTACCGCCGCGGCAGAGGCAACGGGCATAGAGCTGCTGCTGCTGCCGGTGTTCTACGCCCATGCCGGGTTCGGCGGCACCGCCCCCCTGCCCGAACAGCGGCGCTTCATAAACTCGCTAGACGCCTACGCCGAACTCTACGAGCGCTGCGCCACCCTGGCGCCATCCGGCATCGCCCCGCATTCCCTCCGCGCCGCCACGCCGGAGGAGCTGCGCGCCCTCACCACACTGGCCGGCACGCGCCCGCTGCATATTCACATCGCCGAGCAGACCGCCGAGGTGGAGGCCTGCCTCGCCTGGTCCGGCCTACGTCCTGTGGAATACCTGCTGCGTCACGCGCCGGTTGCGCCCAATTGGTGCCTGGTCCACGCCACCCATGTTACCCCGACGGAGGCCACCGGCATCGCCGCCAGCGGCGCGGTGGTGGGGCTTTGCCCGCTCACCGAGGCCAATCTCGGCGACGGCATCTTCCCCGCGCATGATTTCCCCGGCGCTTTTGGCATCGGCTCGGATTCCAACGTGCTCATAGATGCCGGGCGTGAGCTCCAAATGCTGGAATATTCCCAGCGCCTGGCCCAGCACCAGCGCAACGTGATGGCCTCGGCAACAATCCGCCCCACCGCCACCGCCATGTATCAGCGCGCGCTGGCGGGTGGAGCCCAGGCCATGGGGCTGCAAACCGGCCTCGCCCCCGGCGCTCCGGCCAGCCTCGTCACCATCGCGGGTGACGATCCGGACACCACCCTGGCGCAAGCCGTGTTCACCGCCCGCACTCCGGCGATACGGGATGTCTGGGTGCGCGGCAGGCGCGTGGTGGCGGAGGGGCGGCATCATCTGGCGGCCTCCGCCCGCGCGGGGTTCGGCGCTGCCGTAAAACGGCTAGTATAGCCCCATGGACGACGCCAAACCGCAAAAACTCTACGAGCGCGTGAAGCAGCATCTGCTGGACGGCATCGCCGCCGGCACCTGGAAGGAAGGCGAGAAAATCCCCTCCGAATTCGAGTTGATGGACACGCTCAATGCCTCACGCATGACCGTGCACCGCGCCTTGCGCGAAATGTCGGCCGATGGCTTGCTACTGCGCGTGCAGGGCGCGGGCAGCTTTGTACAGCCGCGCACCCCGCGCTCGGCGCTGCTGGAAATCCACGATATCTCCGAGGACATCGCCGCACGGGGCCATACTCACCGGGCCGAATTGCTGGTGCTGGAGACCATTCGCGCCGATGCCGTGCTGGCGGCGGAATTCTCCCTCAAGCCTCACGCCAAATTATTCCATTCAGAGATCGTGCATTACGAGGGCAACGCCCCGGTGCAGCTGG
>JAQUAC010000319.1:2082-3197 GCA_028687415.1 Acidocella sp.
CCCGGATTATCTGGCGCAAGATTTCACGCAGATCACACCCAACCGCTATTTGCAGAGCATCGCCCCGCCGCACGAGGTGGAACACATCATCCACGCCGTGGCACCGGATGCGCGGGCACAGGCGCTGCTGCATATCGGCCCGCATGAGCCATGCCTGCGCCTGCTCCGCCGCACCTGGGCAAAGTCAGGTCCGGCCACGCGCTCGGTGTTCACGCATCCGGGCAGCCGCTACAGCCTGGGCAGCCGCTATACGCTGGAAGGCTGGCACACCAAGCCGGGTTAGAACGCGGCCTCCTCCATCGCCATCATCGACGCCTTGCCAGCCTTGATGCTGAACAGCAGCGCCCCCGCCTGCGGCAATATGCGCTCCACATAGAACCGCGCCGTGGCGAGCTTGGCTTGGTAGAACGCCGCGTCCGGCCCGCCCTGCGGCGCCTTCTCCACCGCGATGACCGCCATGCGCAGCCACATGAAGCCAAGCGCCACCAGCCCGAACAAGCGCAGATAATCGGTTGCCGCCGCGCCTGCTTCCTCCGGGTCGCTCATGCCCTTCTCAGCGATGAAGCCCGTGGCCAGTTGCAGCGCCCCGAAGGCCCGGCCGAAGCCCTGCACCAGCTTGCCGAGCGCTGGATGCTCCGCATTCGCCTCAATGAACTCAGAAACCGGATGGAAGAAGCGCCTTAGCAAGCGCCCCATATTCGCGGGCAGCTTGCGGCCCACGAGGTCGAGCGCCTGGATGCCGTTAGTGCCCTCATAGATCATGGCGATGCGCGCATCACGCACGAACTGCTCCATGCCGTGGTCACGGATATAGCCGTGCCCGCCATAGGTCTGCACGCCGAGATTGGCACTCTCGAAGCCCAGATCGGTGAACAACGCCTTCACCACCGGCGTCAGCAGCGCCACGAAATCCTCCGCTTCCTGGCGCTCCCGCGGGTCCGTGGCGCGCTCGGCCCGGTCCATGGCCTGCGCCACCCACACGCCCAGCGCCCGGCACCCCTCATTATACGCCCGCATGGTCATTAAGTTGCGGCGGCTATCTGGGTGCACGATGATCGGGTCCGCTGGTTTCTCCGGGTATTTCGCCCCGCCCAGGGAGCGCCCCTGCAGCCGGC
>JAQUAC010000320.1 GCA_028687415.1 Acidocella sp.
CGACATCGGCGCGCTGAAACCCGAGGAAAGCCTGCTCGTGCATGGCGGCACATCCGGCATCGGCCTCACCGCCATTCAGCTCGCCCACGCCCAAGGCTCAAAAGTCTACGCCACGGCAGGCTCAGCGGAGAAATGCGCCGTCATCGAGCGCTTTGGCGCCGTGGCGATCAATTATAAGGCACAGGACTTCCTGGAGGTTATCCGCGCGGACACCGCCAAGCGCGGCGTGGATGTGGTGCTGGACATGGTCGGCGCCCCCTATACCGAGCGCAACATCCGCAGCCTGGCTCCGCGCGGGCGGCTCGTGCATGTCGCCTTCATGCTCGGCAGCAAGGTTGAGAATTTGGACCTGATGCCGGTCATGCTGAAGCGCCTGACAATCACCGGCTCGACCATGCGCCCCCGCAGCACGGCGGAGAAAGCCGCCATCGCCACGGCACTGAAGAAGCATGTCTGGCCACTGCTCGAATCCGGCAAGGTAGCGCCGGTTATTGACAGCGTGTTTCCGCTGGAAGACGTGGCGGCGGCACACACGCTGATGGAAAGCAGCACGCATATCGGCAAAATCATGCTGAATGTCGCCAGCTGAGCTTTGACGCGGCCACCCTCCCGGCTCTATTGCGGGGCGGCAAGCAGCCGGGATTAAACACCATGAAGCACACTTTGCTGGCCGGACTGGCCTGCCTGACCCTGGCGGGATGCGCCGGGACACCGGAAAGCCAGGCCCAACGGGCCAATGATGCCGCCTGCACCGCGCAGGCGGATGCGCAGTACCGCGTAAACACCCTCGATGACGCCGGACACACCGCCCAGACCGGACTGATGTATGGTGCCACGCCGAATCACGTGTTCGATGCCGAACATCTGGGCGCGCAGCATAGCTTCCTGAGCCAGCTGAGCCGCTGCGAGAAGCTCGGCGCCAGCAATGGCGCGCCGCAAGTCAACGGCGTGCCAGTCGTCGCCCCGCATATTATCGAAAACTAAGTTTACCCAACGGAGACCCTGACATGAGCCGTATCATCCGCACTGAAGCCAACCCCGTCCTCTCCAAGGCCGTGGAGTATCATGGCTTCGTCTACACCCAAGGCGTGGTTGCCAATAACCCGGACGCCGACATCACCGCACAGACCAAGGATGTTCTGGCGCAGATTGATGCCCTGCTGGAAACACATGGCACCGACAATACCCGCCTGCTCCAGGCGCATATCTGGCTGAAAGATATTGCGGATCGTACAGCTTTGAATGAAGTCTGGACCGCATGGCTGCCGGAAGGCCAGGCTCCCGTCCGCGCCTGCGTGCAGTCGGTTCTGGCGGACCCGCGCTACCTTGTCGAGATCATGGTCACGGCCTGCCGCTAAGGCAAACCCTGGATCATTTTTATTTCACAATGAGGCGTTTACGCTCCATTAACTAAGACTCCCGAATCCGGCAGCCGGCCAGAAATGGCGGCCGCCGGCCCCGGCAAAGCCGGTGTTTCAAATAGGAACTTTGTCTTAAGTTCCCCCGCCGCAGCACACAGCAAACAACGATATCATAGCTATGTTGTATTTTTGCCGCAGTCACGTGTTGCGTTGCGCGCATTCCACCCGTAGCCATAAAGCATAGTTGAATGGCTTTTTGGTAATCTGGGGTGAGCGGGATAATGGCGAGCAGCAAGAAATCCATCAGTCTCTCAGGCGCGATCCGCGCATTGCTGATGGGCGTTTCTGTCGCGGCAACCTCGCTTTTCACTGGCCATGGGGCGCAGGCCTCCACCCGCCACCATGTGACCCATGCTACCCACCTCGCCACCACTCACCACAGCAGCCATGTGAAGCCCGCCAGCCTGCGCAGCAGCACGCACCACACCCAGCATCACCAGAGCACGGCCTCCACCAGCCGTGGCCACCAGCATATGCATCTGAGCGATGCAACCTACCGCGTCCGCCACATGACGGCTGCCAATTACCGCCATTCCGGCCTGCAATGCGTGCCCTATGCGCGCGAGGTCTCGCACATCAACCTCTCCGGCAACGCCTTCCTCTGGTGGGCTAAAGCCGCTGGCCGCTACGCCCGCGGCAACAGCCCGGTTGAAGGCGCGGTGCTGAACTTCCGCGCCATCGGCCGCATGCCGCTCGGCCATGTCGCCGTCGTCACCTCCGTGCTCGACAACCGGACGATCCTCGTTACCCAGGCCAACTGGGTCCGCGGTACCATCACCAACGACGTGACCGTGCAGGACGTCTCCCCGAACAATGACTGGTCGCAGGTTCAGGTTGAGCTGGGCGACAGCAGCAAATGGGGCGCCGCCTACCCAACCTACGGCTTCATCTACAACAGGCCTGATACCGGCACCGTCATCGCCGCCAACGGTCGGAACAACGAAGTTGCCATGGCGCCCGCCGCCGCGCCGGTGAGCAGCGAAGCACCAAACCGCAACCTGCAATAGCGCCCCATTATTTCGCCCGCTGGCCTGGCCAAGCGGCGCTTCCAGCCCCTTATAACTCCATAATAGCAATTGGCTTTTGCCAGGGGGGCCAACCTACGCGTAACATCTCCACGTACTAAACAGCGATGGAGAGTCACGCATGACGACCGCAAATGCGCGTACGGCTGAACACCCGATCGACAAGATGTTTCTGGAGCGCTGGTCGCCCCGCGCCTTCACCGGAGAAGAAATCTCCGAAGGCACGCTGCGCACACTGTTCGAGGCCGCGCGCTGGGCCCCCTCCTCTTATAATTCGCAGCCCTGGCGCTTCCTCTACGCACGGCGCGACAACGCGCATTGGGACAAGTTCCTCAACCTGTTGATCCCCTTCAACCAGAGCTGGGCAAAAACCGCCTCTGCGCTGGTATTCGTCATCTCCGAGGAAACAATGGCCGTACCTGGCAAGGAAGGCCGCGTGCCCTCGCACAGCCATTCCTTCGACGCTGGGGCGGCCTGGGCCTATCTGGCTTTGCAGGCGAGCCTTATGGGCTGGCAGGCGCACGGCATGGGCGGCATCGACTACGACCGCGTCTACACCGAGCTGAAAATCCCGGCCGGGTTCCGTGTGGAAGCCGGCGTGGCGATTGGCAAGCAAGGCCCCAAGACACTGCTGCCGGAAGCGCTGCAGGCGCGTGAGGTGCCTAGCGGGCGCAATCCGGTGCAATCCTTCGTCTACGAAGGCGGCTTCTAAACCGCCTTCCTGCCCC
>JAQUAC010000321.1 GCA_028687415.1 Acidocella sp.
TGGCGCAATTATGCTGGTAGCCACCGCTGCCGGCACTGGCCCCCGCGCAGACCAGCGGCAGGAAGGCGGCCTGTTCCTCGGCGGTGAGCGAATGGGGGTCGTGATTGGCGGCACCCTGCGGGCCGGGAGCTGGCGGGCGGGGCCAGAACATGAACACACCCGCGCCGATGACCAGCACCAGCAACAACAGGATAAAAATGCGCTTCATGCGAGGCTCCCCGATTGATCCACCCGCCATTTGCCCTTTTTCCCGGCGCGGGTAAATATCAGGGTAATTACATGTATTATATGGAGGGGCTTCCATTCTGCACCGGCGTCTTCTGGTTCTTGGCGGCACGGCCCTGCTCGGCGGCTGCGCCAGCTGGCGCGCGCCCGGGGCCAATCTGCCCCCCCTGCCGCCCCCGCCAGCCGGGCCGTATCTGCTCGGCCCCGGCGACCAGCTGACCTTACGGATTTACAACCAGGCGCAGCTCTCCGGCGCCTACCAAATCGACGATAGCGGCAATATCGACCTGCCCCTGCTGGGGCTGGTGCGGGCGCAGGGGCGCGGCACGGATGGGCTGGCGACGGCCATCGCCAGCGCGCTGCAGGCGGGCGGGCTGATTCTGCACCCCAGCGTGGCGGTGGAGGTTTCCACCTACCGGCCCTTCTATATTCTGGGCGAGGTGAACACGCCGGGGCAGTACCCGTTCCGCCCGGGCATGACCGTGCTGACGGCGATTTCCATCGCCGGAGGGTTCACCTACCGGGCTTGCCAGGACTATGCTGGTGTCACCCGCGATACGGGCAGTGGCCCTGCCCAATATCGCGCCCCTCTCTCCGCACTGGCTCAACCCGGCGATGTCATCACAATCTTCGAACGGCGCTTCTGAGGCCGGATTGCGCCTGACCATCGCGGCGGCGGCGGCGGGGTTCATTACCTTCGTGAACATGTGGTGCACCCAGGCGATACTGCCGGTGCTGGCCGCCAGCCTGCATGTGACCCAGGCCGCCACGGGCTACACGGTGACCGCGCCGCTGGTGGCCACCGCCGCCATGGCCCCGCTTATCGGCGCGGTGTCGGACCGCTATGGGCGCAAAATCTTCATCGCCGGGGCTGTGTTTCTGCTGGTCATCCCCACGCTGCTGGCCGCCTTTGCCCCTAGCCTGGGGGCGCTGGTGGCCTGCCGCTTCGCCCAGGGGCTGCTGCTGCCGTTCATCTTCACCGTCACCATCGCCTATATCGGCGACGAGATGTCCGGCTCCGGCGGTATGCGGCTGGCGGGCATTTACACCTCCGGCACCATACTCGGCGGCTTCTCCGGGCGGTTCATCGCCGGGCTGGCGACCGAAATGCTGGGCTGGCGCGCGGCGTTTCTGGCCATTGGCGTTGTTACCTTGGCGCTGGCGCTGCTGATTGCCGTGCTGTTGCCCAAGGAACACCGGTTCAGACCCGTGCCGAGCATTGGCGGGGCGCTGCGTTCCTTCCCCGACCATTTTACCAATCCGCGCCTGATTGCCACCTATGCGGTGGGGTTCGGCGTGCTATTCAGTCTGGTCGGGGTATTTACCTTCATCAATTTCCGGCTGGCGGAGGCCCCCTACAGCCTCGGCCCCGCGGCACTGGGCGCTATTTTTGTGGTGTATCTGGGCGGCGCGGTCGCCAGCCCCGTGGCCGGGCGGCTGGCCGCCATCCATGGGCGGCCAGGTATCATGACCGCCGCCTTCCTCATGGTCATCGGCGGGCTGGGCCTGACCCTCGCGGCGCCGCTCTGGGCCATCGGGCTTGGGCTACTCGCCATATGTTGCGGCATCTTCACCCAGCAGACGCTGGCCACCGGATTCATCGGCCCCGCCGCGCGGGCAGCCAAATCCACCGCCGTGGGGCTGTACGTGACCTTCTACTATATCGGCGGCAGCTTCGGCGGCGCTGTGCCCGCCAGCCTCTGGCACAGCGCCGGATGGCCGGGCTGCGCCGCCATCGTCGCCGCCATGCAAGTGGCGATGCTGCTCATCGCCAGCCGGGGCTGGCGCCCATTGCCGGGCAAATAAGGCCTGGGGCCTTTTCCTACCGGAACTTGACCGCCCGCCCGATGGGATCGCCATGCACCACGCCCTCAAACATCACCACCTGGCCGCGGATGATGGTGGCCATGGGCCAGCCGGAGCACATGGTGCCGTCGAAGGGGGTCCAGCCGCATTGGCTGGCGATCCAGCTATTCTCGATGCGGCGCTTGGCCTTCATATCGACGATGGAGAAATCAGCATCGTTGCCGACCACGAGGCGGCCCTTCCCGACGATACCGTAGACCCGCGCCGGCCCCTCGGCCATCAGGCTGACGAGGCGCAGCAGCGAGAGCTTACCTTCGTTCACCTTGGTCAGCATCAGCGGCAGGGTGGTCTGCACGCCGGTAAGGCCGGAGTGACAAGACGGCCAGGGGCGCTCTTTCGCCTCGCGCAAGTGGGGGGCATGGTCGGAACCGATGCTGTCCACGGTGCCATCCGCCAATGCGGCCCAGGCGGCCTCCATGTGGCGGGCGTCGCGCAAAGGCGGGTTCATCACGCCGTAGCCGCCCAGACGCTCATACACATCTGGCGCGCATTGCAGCAGGTGGTTCACCAGCACCTCGCAGCTCACCAGATCCTTGTGCTCCTTCAGGAAGCCAAATTCCTCCGCCGTGGAGACGTGCAGGATATGCGCCGGGCGATGCGTCTTGCGGGCGATGGCGGTGATGCGCCGCGTGCCGCGATAGGCGCACTCCACATCGCGCCAGACGGCGTGGTTGCTGTACGGGTCGCCGAGCTTGAACATCGGCTTGCGCTCTTGCAGGCGGAATTCGTCCTCGGAATGGAACGCCACGCGGCGATGGCCGGAGCGCATCACGCGCTCGATGCTCTCATCATCCTCGACCAGCAGATTACCCGTGGATGACCCGGCGAATACCTTGATGGCGCAGACGCCTTGCATGGTCTCCAGGCTGCCGACCGTGTCGAGATTCTCCTTGGTGGCGCCAGCGTAAAAGCCAAGCTCGCAATAGGAGTGACCCTCGATATAATCATGCTTGGCCTGGACGGAGGCGGCATCAATAGCCGGGGGTTTGGTGTTCGTCATGTCGAACGCGGCGGTGACACCGCCCAGCACGGCGCCTATCGAGCCGGAGCGCATATCCTCAGCACCATCGATACCGCCC
>JAQUAC010000035.1 GCA_028687415.1 Acidocella sp.
ACGGCGCGGGGCGTGGCGGTGCTGCTCTCGGCCCATGACATGAACCCGCTGCTCGGTGCGGTAGACAGACTTGTCTACCTGGCCAATGGCCGCGCCGCCAGCGGCCGCGTGCAGGAGGTGGTGCGCACGGAGGTGCTCTCGGCGCTGTACGGCTACCATATCGACGTCATTCGCGTGCATGACCGCGTGCTGGTGGTGGCGGGCGAGGGGACAGCTCATGTCCACCACCCCGAACATGTGGCGGCCATTCCGTGATGTTTCCGGCGGGTTTTTTTGATAGCGCACCGGTGCAGACGGCGCTGCTCGTCGGCGGCGGGGCGGCTATCGTCTCCGGCGTGACGGGGGTGTTCACGGTTTTGCGCGGGCAGGCTTTTGCCGGGCATGCGCTGGCGGATGTCAGCAGTGCCGGCGGGGCGCTGGCATTTCTGCTGGGGGTTAGCCCGATGCTGGGATTTCTGGGCTTGGCGGTGCTGGGGGCGCTGGGGGTGGAGGCGCTGTCCCCGCGCCGGGCGGGCGAGCGGGATCTGGCGGCGGGGATTGTGCTCGGCGCCGGGATGGGGCTGACGGCGCTGTTTCTGTATTTGGCCGTGACGGTGAAGGGCACCTCCGGCGCGGCGGTGGCGGTGATGTTCGGCTCCATGTTCGCCATTCCGCCCAGCGTGGCGCGGCTGGCGGCGCTGGCCGGGGCGGTGGCGCTGGGGCTGGTGGCGCTGGTGTACCGCCCATTGCTGCTGGCCTCGGTGGATGCGGAGCTGGCGGCGGTGCGCGGTGTGCGGCCACGGCTAATCGGGCTGCTGTATCGGCTGCTGCTGGCGCTGGCGGTTACGCTTTTCGCTATGACAGTGGGGGCGATACTTTCCACGGCCCTGCTGATTGGGCCTGCCGCCACTGCACTGCGCTTGGCACGGAGCCCGGGCGTGGCGATGGCGCTGGCCGCCGGGCTGGGGCTGGTGGCGTGCTGGGGCGGGATTTTGTTGGCCTATGACAGCTATAATTGGATGCCGGGGCATGTCTGGCCGGTGAGCTTCTTCATCGTGGCGCTGGTGCTGGGGATTTATCTGCTGGCGGGGCTGCTGCCCCGGAAGGCGGCTTGAGCATGTTCGCGCCTTATCTGCAGGATGCCTGGATCGCGGCTTCGCTGGTCGCCATTGCCGCCGGATGCGCCGGGTTCTTCGTGGTGCTGCGCCGCGCTACTTTTGCGGCGCATGCTTTGCCGATGGCGGCCTTCCCCGGTGCCGCCGCCGCCAGCCTGTTTGGATTCAGCGAGGCTTATGGCTTGGCCGGGTTCGCGCTGGCGGGGGTGGCGGGGCTAAGCTGGCTGAAGCGGCGCCAGCGGGGGGATTCCGCCACGGCTTTGGTGCTGGTGGCGCTGCTTGGGCTGGGGGCGCTGTTTCTCAGCCTCTCCGGCCATTATGCCGGGGCGGTGGAGGCGCTGCTTTTCGGGCAGGTGCTGGGCATTGGTCCGGGGGATTTGCCGCCGGCCTTTGCCATCGGGCTTGGGGTGCCTTTGGTGCTGCTGCTTTGTTTCCGGCCATTGGTGCTGAGTGCCGTCTCGCCGGAGTTGGCGGCCATGCGGGGCGTGGCCTGCGGCTGGATTGATGCGCTGTTTCTGGCCGTGCTGGCGCTGGCCGCCGCTTTTGCCCTGCCGATTACTGGGGCGCTGCTGGTGTTCAGCCTGATGGCCGGGCCCGCAGCCGCCGCCCGTACGCTGACAAGGCGGCCAATGGCGGCGCTGGGGCTTTCGGTGGCACTGGCGCTCGTTACCATCTGGGCCGCGCTGGCGTTGGCGTTTCTTACGGACTGGCCCGCCGGGTTCTTCGTAGGCACGCTTTCGGCGGGGATTTACCTTGCCGCCAGAGGCTTACGCCGGCGCTGATTCGGCACAGGCGGCGCAGATGCCGTCCAGCTCCACAATGGCGTGGCCGGGGCGGAACCCCCGCGCGGCGGCGGCTGCCGCCAAGGCGCGGGTGATGGCGTCATCCTCGATTTCCGTGACGCTGCCGCATTTTTTACAAATGAGGAATTGCGCGTCCCGGTGGTCGTGCTCGCCCTCGGTGCAGGGGGTGAAGGCGTTCAGCCGCTCGATGCGGTGGATGAGCCGGTTCTCGATGAGGAAATCCAGCGTGCGGTACACGGTTGGGGGCACCGCCGATTTGCGGATGGCCTTTAGCTGGTCGAGCAACTGGTAGGCGGTAAGCGGCGAGTCCGCGCGCAGGATGAGGTCCAGCACCTCTCGCCGCAAGGTGGTGAGCTGAGTGCCGTTGCGGGCGCAATGTTGCTCCGCGGCCTTAAGCTGGGCGGGGATGTCGCGCGTGGGCGGGGGGACGGCAGGCGATGGCATGGGCCAAGCATAGGCCATAAGCCGCCGGGCTGGGAGGGGGGAGGCCTTGACGAAAGTGTAGCCAAGGCTACATTTCATTTATGGCTGATCAGGTAAGCATGGCGCGGGTAGATGGGCCGGGCGGCGGTGCCGGAAGCGAGTTCACGCGCGAGGATGTTCTGCGGGCGCGGGACCGGCTGAAAGTACAGAAAAGCCGGTCGCAGGGGCGTTGGCTGCGTCTGCTCTGGCTGCTGGCCGGGCCGGGTGTGCTGGTGATGCTGGGCGAGAATGACGGGCCGAGCATGGTCTCCTACGCCACCACCGGGGCAAGCTATGGCGTGGGGTTCTTTGTCCCCTTCATCCTGCTCACCTTTGCCATGGCCTATGTGGTTCAAGAGATGACGGTGCGGCTGGGCGTGGCGACGCACCGGGGCCATGCGGAGCTGATTTTCCAGCGCTTCGGGCCGTTCTGGGGTTATTTCGCCATGGCGGACCTGGTGTTCGGCAATGTGCTGACGCTGGTGACGGAATTCATCGCCATTCAGGCTGGCGGGCTGTATTTCGGGTTTAGCCCGGTGGTCTCCGTGGCGGGCGGGGTGGCTGTGGTGTTCGCCTCGCTGGCGCTGCGGCGCTATGCGACCTGGGAACGCTCGCTGCTGGTCCTGGCCTTGGGCAATTTGCTGTTCATTCCCGCCGCGCTGCTGGCGCATCCGAGCGGTGCGGCGTTGGTCCATGCGCTGGCTACATGGGGGCCGCTGCCGGGCGGGGTCACTGTTGGGTTCGTGGTGCTGCTGCTGGCTGATGTCGGTGCTACCGTCACGCCCTGGATGATCTTCTTCCAACAAAGCGCGGTGGTGGATAAGGGGCTGACCGGGGCCGATCTGGCGCAGGGGCGAATGGATACGGCTATCGGCGCGGTGGTTGCCGCTGTTGCCGCCATCGCCACCGTAATTGCCACGGCCCCGCTTTATGCGGCGCATGCGGATATTTCACAATTTGCCTCGGGGGCGGATTTCGCCACTGCGTTACAGCCGTATCTGGGGCATGCGGGGGCGGCGCTGTTCGCGCTGGGCATGACCGAGGCCGGGCTGGTGGCGGCGATGACGATTTCCACCAGCTCATCTTACGCGCTGGCGGAGACAATCTCGGCCCGGCACAGCATGAATCTGGATTTCCACGCCGGGCGGCTGTTTTACGGGGCGGCTATTGTTTCCACGCTGGCGGCGGCGGGGATTGTGCTGATCCCGCACGCGCCGCTGCTGGCGATGACGCTGAGCGTGAACGTGATCGCGACGCTGCTGATGGCCCCGGCGCTGCTGTTTCTGCTGCTGCTGGTGAATGACCGTGAGATTATGGGCGGGCTTGCGAATGGGCGGCTGGCGAATATCGCGGGCGGGGCGATTGTGGTGGGCATCGCGCTGGCCGGGGCGGTGTATGGCGTGGTGATTGTGTTTCCGGGGATTTCACTGTGAGCGGCGAGCAGGAACTGATGCAGGCGCTGGACCCGGCGCAGCTAGCAGCGGCGAAATACGTGCCTTATCCGCGCCGCAAGCTGGGGCTGGGCATAACGGCGCTGCTCTGGCTGCTGCGTGTGTATGTGCTCATTGCCGTGCCGCTGGTGTTTTATGCCTTCTGGCGGGGACTGGCGGCGGGTTACTGAAAAACCCGCAAGATAGAGCTTGCGGGTTTTTCATTCTCCAAAGGCGGTTTAGCCAACCGGCGTGGGGATCACGGTCTTCACGATGGTGCTGTCCAGCGCCTCGAAGCCCGCATAGTCGATGGTGGCGTAGAGGTCCTTGCGGGTCAGCATCTGGTCAACGCAGTTCTGCGCGCCGCCATCCTTGGCGATGGCCTGGAACAGTTTCTCCTGCGCCAGCGCGGCCACGCGCAGCGAGGTGACGGGCCAGATCATCATCTTGTAGCCGAAGGATTCAAACTGCTCCTTGGTGTAGAACGGGGTGCGGCCGAACTCGGTCATGTTGGCGAGCAGCGGCACGCCGGGCATGCGGCGGGCGAACTCGCGGAACGCTTCCTCGGTGTTCAGCGCCTCGGGGAAGATCGCATCCGCGCCGGCTTCCATGTACAGCTTCGCGCGGGCCACGGCGCCGTCCATGCCTTCGGAGGCGGCGGCGTCAGTACGGGCGACGATGTAGAGGTGGCGGCGGGCATGAGCCGCGGCGGCGACCTTGGAGGCCATGTCATGCGGGGTGGCCAGCTTCTTGTCGTTCAGATGGCCGCATTTCTTGGGCAGGATCTGGTCTTCCAGATGCACGGCGGCGGCGCCCGCATCCTCGAAGGTGCGGACCATGTGCATCACGTTCAGGGCTTCGCCGTAGCCGGTGTCGCCGTCCACCAGCACGGGCAGGCCGGAGGCGCGCGCCACCTGGCGGATGAAGAAGGCAACCTCGTCAACCGTGATGATGCCGAGATCGGGCAGGCCCATGGAGGCGGTCATGGCGGCGCCGGAGAGGTAGCAAGCCTCGAACCCGGCGGCCTTGGCCTGCTGAGAGGCGAGGCCGTTATGGGTGCCGGGGATGCCGAGAATGCCGGGCTTGGCCAGCAGGGCGCGGAAGCGGTCGCCAGCGGGCACGTTGGAGTAGGAGGAGGCGCTGAGATAGGTCATGGTTTGATCCCTCTAGAAAGTAAAACCCCCGCCGGGCTGCCCTGGCGGGGGAGGAAAGCGGGTTAGCGCTTGGCCAGGGGCACGAACTCGAGATTTTCCGGTCCGACATAGTTTGCCGAAGGGCGGATGATCTTGCCGTCGATACGCTGCTCAATGATGTGAGCACTCCAGCCGGAGGTGCGCGAGATCACGAAGAGCGGGGTGAACATGGCGGTGGGCACGCCCATCATGTGGTAGGAGACGGCCGAGAACCAATCGAGGTTCGGGAACATCTTCTTCACTTCCATCATCACGGCCTCAAGGCGCTCGGCGATGTCATACATCTTGGTCGACTTCACCTCATCAGAGAGATGCTTGGCGACGCGCTTGATGACGACGTTGCGCGGGTCGGAGATGGTGTAGACCGGGTGGCCGAAGCCGATCACGACCTCCTTGTTCGCGACGCGGGAGCGGATGTCGGCCTCGGCCTCGTCCGGGTTGGCATAGCGCTTCTGGATTTCGAACGCGACCTCGTTGGCGCCGCCATGCTTCGGCCCGCGCAGCGCGCCGATGCCGCCGGCAATGGCGGAATACATGTCCGACCCCGTGCCGGCGATGACGCGGCAGGTGAAGGTGGAGGCGTTGAACTCATGCTCGGCATACAGCACCAGCGAGGTGTGCATGGCGCGCACCCAGCTCGCGGACGGCGCCTCGCCATGCAGCAGATGCAGGAAATGGCCGCCGATGGAGTCGTCATTCGTCTCCACCTCGATGCGTTTGCCGTTGGTGGCGTAGTGGTACCAGTACAGCAGCGCGGAGCCGAGGGAGGCCATCAGCCGGTCGGCGACGTCCTTCGCGCCCGGCTCGTTATGGTCATGCGCTTCCGGCAGCACGGTGCCGAGGGCGGAGACGTAGGTGCGCATCACGTCCATCGGGTGGGCGGCGGCGGGAATGGCTTCCAGCACGGCCTTCACCGAGGCGGGCAGGCCGCGCAGGGATTTGAGCTTGGTCTTGTAGGCCTTCAGCTCCGCCGCGTTGGGCAGGGTGCCGTGGACGAGGAGATGCGCGATCTCTTCGAACTCGCAGGCCTCGGCGACGTCGAGAATGTCGTAGCCGCGATAATGCAGGTCGTTGCCGGAACGGCCGACGGTGCAGAGCGCGGTGTTACCCGCGGTAACGCCCGAGAGGGCGACGGATTTCTTGGGTTTGGGCAGTGTCGTTGTTTCGTTCATTGCTTCGCCTTTTATTGATTACGTCAAACTAAAGGGGGACTGGTGCCGGGGCTCCAACTCTTTGCCGTCGGGCTTAGAAAATACCAGGCTTTGATTCGTCCAGGGCGCCGGCCGGAAGGGCGACGTTCAGCGAGGCAAGCTCGCCAGCGCCGAGGCGCGGCAGGTCTTGCACGACTTCCAGGAAGCGGTTGCTCTCGCGGGTCGTGATGACGCCATCCGTCAGCATCTTGAACTTGCGGATGTAATCCTCACGCTGGAAGGGTTTGGCACCCAGCGGATGGGCGTTGGCGACGGCCAGTTCGTCCACCAGCTTGGAACCATCCTTGAAGAAGATCTCGACGCGGCCGCCGAATGCCTTCTCGGTGATGTCCAGCGTGTGGTAGCGCCGGGTCCATTCGGGGTCTTCCACGGTCTCGATCTTGTGCCACAAGCGCACGGTGTCCGGACGGGCGGCGCGCTTGGGGGCGTAGGAGGATTGGTAGTTCCAGAAACCATCCTGCAACGCCACCGCGAAGATGTACATGATCGAGTGGTCGAGCGTCTCGCGGCTCGCCTTCGGGTCCATCTTCTGCGGATCGTTCGCACCCGTGCCGATTACGGTATGCGTGTGATTCGAGGTGTGGATGACGATCTTCTCAATCGCCTCGAAATCCTCGATAGCTTCACGCATTTTGAACGCCAGATCGATGAGTGCCTGGGACTGGTACTCCCCGGAATGCTCCTTGGTGTAGGTGTCCAGAATGGCGCGCTTGGCCTCACCGGGCTCGGGCAGGGGCACTTGGTACACGGCGTCCGGGCCGTCCAGCAGCCAGGCGATGACGGAATCTTCGCCCTCATAGATCGGGCTTGGCGAACCTTCGCCGCGCATGGCGCGGTCCACGGCCTCAATGGCCAGCTTGCCGGCATGCGCCGGGGCGAAGGCCTTCCAGGAGGAGATTTCGCCCTTGCGGCTCTGGCGGGTGGTGAAGGACACATGCACGGCCTGCTGCACGGCCTGATAGATGACCTCCTGCTTCAGGCCCAGCAGAGCGCCGACGCCGGCGGCCTGGGCCGGGCAGAGATGGGCGATATGGTCGATCTTGTGCTTGTGCAGGCAAATCGCCTTTACAAGATTAACATGGATTTCGTAGCCGGTGGCGATGCCGCGGATCAGATCCTTGCCGGAACGCTCCCTGGCCTGGGCGACCGCCAGGACGGGGGGGATGTTGTCACCGGGGTGGGAGTAGTCGGCGGCGAGGAAGGTGTCGTGATAATCCAGTTCGCGCACGGCGGTGCCGTTCGCCCAGGCGGCCCATTCCGGGCTGACGGCCACGCGGGCCGAAGCGCCGAAGACTTGGGCGCCGCCCCTCTTTATATGGCCGAGGGCGGCACCACGGGCGGAGACGGCCGGGTGGCGGTTGATGGAGGCGATGGCGACGGCGGCGTTGTCGATGATGCGGTTGATGATCATCGCGGTCACGTCCCTGGGGACGGCGACCTTGTCGGCGGCGACGCCGGCGATCTTCCAGGCGAGCTGGTCTTCACGCTTCAGATTAACTTTTGAAGGATAGACGCGAACTTCGTTAAGTTTCATGGCTGGTTCCCTCCGCACATTTCGCAGTCTCTTTTGCGCTAAATCTTAATGCCGTCCAGCTAGATGTTTGTGGATAAGAGTGAAGCTCTTGCTTGGTTTTGCAAATTTTGCAAAACTTGACGAGTGATGGAGAAGAAAATTTTTGCAGGTGACCGGTTGCGCCGGCTGCGCGAGCGGGCCGGGCTAAAGCAGGCAGATCTCGCCCGGCGGCTGACCATTTCGCCCAGCTATCTCAACCAGATTGAGAGCGACCAGCGGCCGCTGACGGCGAGGCTGCTGGAGCGTCTGGCGGTGACGCTGAACGTGCCGAAAACCTATTTCGCCGATAGCGAGGATGCGCGGCGCGAGAGCCAGCTGCGAGAGGATTTGGCTGACCCGCTGTTCCGTGCGCTGCCCGGCGCGCAGGCCGAGGTTGGGGCGCTGGTGCGTGCGGCGCCGGCCTTCGCCGAGGCGTTCATGTCGCTCTACCGGGCCTATAGCGCGCAGCTGGAGCAGCAGGCGGTGCCAGCCACGGCGCTGCCGCGCTTCCCCTATGACGAAGTCCGCGACTGGGTGCAGGCGCGGGGCAATTACTTCGACACGTTGGACCGCGCGGCGGAAGCTGTGTTCGAGGAGAATGATTTTTCCGCCGCCACGCTGCGGGAGGATTTCCGGCGCTATTTGAGTGATACGCACGGCATCATCACCAGTAGCGCCACGGGGCTGCTGGGGAGCGGGGTGTTCTGGCGCCTCAATCGCACCACGCGCCGGCTGTATGTGGCCGATGACGCGGCGTCCGAGAGTGAGGTTTTCTGGCTGGCGCATGTCATCGGTCAGCTGGAAAAGAAGGAGCTGATTGAGAAGGAGCTGCGGCGCGGGAAGTTTTCCTCCGATGAGGCGCTGGGGCTGGCGCGCATCTCGCTCGCCAATTACTTCGCGGGCGCGCTGATGTTGCCCTACCGGCGCTTTCATGAGGCGGCGCGGGTGTCGCGCCACGATGTGCAGCGGCTGCAACGCCAGTTCGGCGCCAGCTTTGAGCAGGTCTGCCACCGGCTCAGCACCATGCAGCGGCCGGATCTGCCGGGGATACCATTCTATTTCGCCAAGACTGATATCGCAGGGAATATCCTCAAGCGCAGCAGCGCCACGCGGTTTCAGTTCGCGCAGTTTGGCGGGGCGTGCCCGCTATGGAATGTGTACCGCGCCTTCACGCATCCGGGTGAGATACTGGTGCAGCTGGCAACCACGCCCGATGATGTGACCTATCTGAACATCGCGCGCACGGTGGGGCGAGGGGGCGGCTCGTACCTCGCCCGCCCGCGCGCGGTGGCGGTGGTGCTGGGCTGTGAGCTGCGTTACGCGGCGCAGACCGTGTATGCGGCGGGGTTGAACTTCACCAATCCCGATGCCATCGACCCGATAGGCCCTGGCTGCCGCTCCTGCACGCGTGCCAATTGCCGCCACCGCTCCGTGCCGCCGATGGGCCGCACACTGGACATGGGGACCGCCGAGCGCGGCGTGGTGCCGTATAGGCTCAAGGGGTAGGTTATTGCGTCTGGATGGAGCCGCTGGCCGAGAGGCTGATGGTGGAGCCGCGCCCTGGCAGGGGGACGGGCAAGCTGACATGCCCGGTGACCTGATAGATGACATAAACCTGCTGAGTTTGGCTGCTGCCGCAGGCGCTGCTCTGGTAGGTAACGCTGGAGAAGGAGGTGGAGCTGGAGGACGCGGGGGTGGTGTAGCAGGCGTAATAGGTGCTGGGGTTGGCGGTGCCGGCGGGGATGCTGGTGCTGCCGAGCTTAATTGCCGAGGTTGTGGTGGCGGGTAATGAGAGCTGGTTGATAGAGCTACCATTAGCGGTATTGATGGCGTTGATGACGTAGCCGGCGGTGGTGTTATTGGCGGCGCTGGCCGGGGTGGTGACGGCGAAATAATACAGCGCCTGCAGCGCGGTGTTGAGCTGCGCCTGGGCGGTGAGAACGAGCACGAAATCCAGCGCGCCGATGAATAAAGGCACCAGAAAGAAGACGCTGATGAGCGCTAATTCGATGGCGGCGCTGGCGCGTTGCTGGCGTAGGAAGCGGCGGAACAGACTCATGAGTTCACGTTGCAGCTGCTGTCGATGGCGATGGAAGTACCGTTGGTGCCGAGGACCGTGGCCAGGGTGGTGAGGCGGAGTGTGATGCCATTCGTGAAGCTGGCGAAGCCAAGCGGCGCCCAGCGGTAGGAGGCGGTGAGCACGAGCAGCACACCGGGCGGCATGCCGGTGTAGCTGCTGCCGCTGCTGTTATTGTACCATTTGGCTTGAATATACGGGTTGGCGGAGGCGCTGGTACTGCCGGCGGGCAGGGGAGCCGTTGCGAAATTGTTGAAATAGCCGGCGACGGCGCTGGCGGTGGGGCAGGTGTATTTGACCGTGCTGGTGGTGAGTGAGGCGACGTAATTGTTGCTGGCCTTCACCGCCGCGGCGCGTGCCGCCGCCTGCACGCAATGTTGCATGGTGCTCACCGTGAGACCGAGTAGGCCGAGATTGAGCAGGCCGATGAGAAAGGCAATGAAGGCCATGCCGGTGAGGGCGAACTCCACCGCCGCCACTGCCCGCCGGGTCGTGCGGAAGCGATGGAGTTGGGCGCGGAGCTGGCGGAGAGGGAGGGACATGGGGCGGCCTTAATTGACCAGCAAGACGCCGCTGGAGGTTGAGCTGGTGCTGCTGGAACTGCCGGCGCTGTTCTCGGTAATGGTGATGTTACCGCTGCCGCTGTCGTTAAGGGAAGCGGCTGTCAGTGATGGTACCCCGCTGGTGGTGATGGTTAGAGCGCCGGCGCCGGAAATGGTGAGGGCGGCTCCTGGTGTATAGATGGCGCCGTTGATGGTTGTGGAGGCGCCTTCATTCACAGTGTCGCCAGTTGTGTCTGTGCGTGACTGGTAGATGGCGATACCGCATATGCCTTGGCCGTTGGTGCCGTCATACGGTGATGTCGGGTTTTCATAAGCCGAAAGAGGATAATCGGAGGTGGAAACACAGTTTGTAGTAGGAGCTGTCAGGTTGATGGCGGCGCCACCGTTGAAGATATAGCCGGCAGTGCCTTCCAAGACGAAAGTAACTCCAATGCCAGTAACGTGGCTGCTGGATTCGATCACGAGGTTGCCGTTGCGGACGTAATAAATGCCCGGGCAGAGCAATACATTGCTGGTGCCGCCACTAATGGTCAAACCGCCATCAAAATAATAAGTGGCGGGAGAGATGGTGGAAGAGCAACTGCCCGTGGATGAGGAAGAGGCGAGGGTGGTGGCGTTACCGAACGTGTCGTAACCTTCTTCAGCGTAAAAAGCCCCCTTGCCGCTGGAGGTGTTGGAGCCGTTTGTATAGGCCTTGAACTCGTACAGGCCAGAAGTAAGGTAGGAGCTGGTGGTGCCGCCGGAGAGGTCGACACCGCCATTCACGTAATATTGTGAGCCGTTGATTACCACTGTGGGGGAGTTGGTTGTGAGAGCGTAGTTTCCCTTGGTGGCGTTGCTGGTGGAAGCAAGCGTGGCGCCGC
Source organism: Acidocella sp. (assembly GCA_028687415.1). Lineage (GTDB taxonomy): Bacteria > Pseudomonadota > Alphaproteobacteria > Acetobacterales > Acetobacteraceae > Acidocella. The sequence continues at coordinate 11,249 of JAQUAC010000035.1, forward strand.
TGCCGGAAAGATAATAAGTGCCGGTTGGCAAAGTAACAGTGCTGTTCGTGAATGACGTGCCGCCATTGACGACAAAGGACTCGCTCTGGCTGCCATTGCCGATGGACAGGCCATTGCTGAGCGCAAGCTTCATGCCGCCAGAGATGTAATAGCTGGAATCTTGCAGCTTCAGGATGCCGCCATTATTATTTTGACCACTGAAACCGCCGGTGATGTATGTGCCTGGTGTACCCGTGGTATTTGCGGTTAGTGTCAGGCCGTTGAGCCCATAACCATTCAGGCCTGTGAGGTAACCGGAGTCCGCGTTGGCGTCGACCACACAGCTCCCGGCTGGGATGCTCCCGTAATCGCATTGTACGCTATTGGTGTTTAAGGGATTCCACGACTGGCTAATTTGCTTCGAGACATTCACTGCCGAGCCGCTTTGGCTGGGGGCGGAGGGAACCGTCCAGCCTGGGTTCCAAAGTTCGGTGTTGAGTGAATTCATGCCTGATAGCGCATCGCCCGGATCGGCCGTGTTCAACGAAACGGTGCTGATGTCGCCGTTATTGCTGTTGGAGGCATTAGTGCCGATATAGCCTGACTGCGAGTATTTCGGGGTGGTGGTATAGCCGTCATCCGACACGCAGCTGGATGCCGTGGCAACGCCGGTGGTGCCGATCACTTGGCCCGAACCGGTAACGGTAATGGCCGCCGCCCCGGATGCGCAGGCGGTGGAGCCGGAATAAATGCCGCAATTGGTGGCGTAGACTTTGGCGCCGCCGGTAACGGTGACGGTGCCGCTGAAATGCGCGCAATAGGTGCCGTCGGTACTCACCGTTACGGCGGTGGCGGAGGCGCTTTGCAGACCGCTGCCAAGGCCACTCAGGCCAAGGCCCCGCACGGCCGAAAAAAAGCTGGCGCGGGGAATGGTAACGGTGGCCACCCAGGTGGTGGTGATGGTGGAGCCGCTTTTGGAATAGCTGCCGGTGAGCGCTACGGCGCGTGTGCTGGAGCTGCCGAGCTTGAACTGCTGGTTGGTGGCATTATTGGCGGCGGCCTGGGCAATGGTGGCACCGTTGTTGGCGGCGTAGCTCGTGGCGTCGCTGCTGGTCGTGATGCTGGCTTTCAGCGCCCCCTGCGCTGCCGAGAGGGCGGCGGCGTCAGCGGCGGATTGGATGCTTTCTTGTTGCTGGTACCAGTAACCGGCATCCACGGTGAGGCCGGTGGCCGCGATTAGCAACGGGGCGGTAAGGGCGAAGATCAACGCAATGCCAGCCCGACGATTGCGGAAATGCCGAAGGGCAAAGCCGAAAAGACTGAGGGCCAAGCCGCGAACTGAGGGGGTGAGCATTTTGCCACGTTGCCTTGTATTCAACATTACAATTAAGTTATTGATTGAAAGTCTTCAAGGATTAAAGCCTTAAAGGCTCTGTAACAAGCACCGGACGAACGCTGCGGGTGCAGTAGAAAAATAGAAAACAAGCAATTTTTGTGGTTCAGTCGGATAAATGCACGAACATGGCTGGACGCTGGCCGTAGCAATCCTTAACAATTCGAATTATTAACGAAGAAGATATGATGGGTAAAGGCATGAGATGATGTTGGCTGCAACCAGGCCGCAGACCATGGTCGCGAGGCTGTTTATGCTCGGCGGACTTGCCCTGCTGGCGGGTGTGTCCGGGCTGGCTTTGTGGTGCGGTACTTGGCCGGGCAGCGAACAGGCATTTCAGGTGGTGGCGCTGCTTTCCCTGCTGGT
>JAQUAC010000322.1 GCA_028687415.1 Acidocella sp.
CTTGATGATCTCATCGGCTTCAATGGAGATATCGCTGGCCGGGCCGCGCACGCCGCCCATCGGCTGGTGCAGCAGGAAGCGCGTGTTGGGCAGGCAGAAGCGGCGGGATTTCTCGCCGGCGAGGTAGATGAGCGCGCCGGCGCTGGCCACCCAGCCGGTGCCGATGATGCGCACTGGCACGCTGGAGTCGATGAATTTGATGATGTCGTGAATGGTGTCACCGCTCTCGACATGGCCGCCGGGCGAGTTGACGTAGACGTCGATCGGCTTGCTGCCGTTCTCGGCCAGGGCCAGCAGGCGGCCGGTGACGTCACGGGCCAGCTTGTCGTTGATGGCGCCGAAAATGAGAACCTTGCGCTGCTTCAGCAAGCGGCGCTCCAGCTCGTTCACAGGAGAGGAGAGGGTGGCGTTATCGTCCGGCTCGTTGCCATCGGGCGCATCCGGGTCGTGCGGAATTTCGGGCTCGTCATCGCAAAGCGGGGTGGAGAAGCGGCGCATGGAACATCCTGACTATGGAAATGGGGCAGTGTGCCAGGGTGGAACCATAAGCGGTGGTTCAGATGGTGTCGAGGCGGGCGAGGGTTGCTGGGTCCGGCGTGCCGCCAAAGAAGTGGGTAAGCGCCTGGGTGAAGGCCGGACCACCCCCGGCCTCGGTGAACAAAGTGAGGCTGGAGTGGAGCTTTTGCGCGTCTATGGGGCCGAAAATCTCCAGCGCTGGGCGATTCGCGGCCAAGGCGAGGCTTACGCATTCCCCGAGCCTGGGGCCGAGTACCGGGTGAGCGAGATAGGCCCGCGCCTCCGCCAGCCCGGAGATGGCGTAACGCTGGGACATGGCACTCAGCCCTAGCCCGGCGATTTGCGGAAAGGTGAACCACATCCAATGCGTGGTTTTGCGCCCGGCGGCGAGTTCGCGCTTCACCGCCTCGTAGACAGGGGCCTGGGCCGTGACGAAGCGTTCGAGATTGAAGCTGTCCATGGCCCAGAGCTGGGGTGGCTAGTTCACTCGTTCAATACGCGCGCCACAGGCGGCGAGTTTCTGCTCCACCGCTTCATAGCCGCGGTCCAGATGGTAAACGCGGGAGATGGTGGTCTCGCCCTCCGCCGCCAGCCCGGCCAGAACCAGAGAGAAGGAGGCGCGCAGATCCGTTGCCATGACCTGAGCGCCGGAGAGCTTCTTCACGCCCCTGATGATGGCGGAGGAGCCGTGCACGTTGATGCGCGCCCCCATGCGGTTGAGTTCGGGCACATGCATGAAGCGGTTCTCGAAGATTGTTTCCGTGATCATCGAGGCGCCGTCCGCCACGGCCATCAGGGCCATGAACTGGGCCTGCATATCCGTGGGGAAGCCGGGGAAGGGCTCGGTCATCACGTCCACCCCGTGCAGCCCGTTGGCGCGGGTGACACGGAAGCCATTTTGCTCCTCGGTGATGACCACCCCAGCGTCTGTAAGGGAGTGGAGGACAGCCCCAAGATCTTCCATGCGGGCGTTCTGGAGCAGAAGATCACCCCCGGTGATGGCGGCGGCGCAGGCATAAGTGCCGGTCTCGATACGGTCCGGCAGGATGGGGTGTTCCGCGCCGTGCAGGGTTTTCACGCCCTCAATCACCAGCGTGTCGGTGCCGATGCCCTCGATTTTGGCGCCCATGGCGATAAGGCAGTGGACGAGATCGGAGATTTCCGGCTCGCGCGCGGCGTTTTTCAGCGTGGTCACGCCGTCGGCCAGGGAGGCCGCCATCAGCAGGTTCTCGGTTGCGCCGACGGAGACGAAGGGGAACACGATGGTCGCGCCCTTCAGCCCCTGCGGGGCGGAGGCGTCCACATAGCCGCTGTCGAGCTTGATCTTGGCGCCCATGGCCTCCAGCCCCTTCAGGTGCAAATCCACCGGGCGGGTGCCGATGGCGCAGCCGCCGGGCAGGGACACGCGGGCCTCGCCAACGCGGGCGAGCAGCGGGCCGAGCACGAGAATCGAGGCGCGCATCTTGCGCACGATGTCATACGGGGCCTCAGTATTGGTGATGCGCCCGCCCAGTGAGAGGGTGCGGCCTTCCGGCTCGGCGGCGATGCCGTGCTGGGTCAGCAGCTCCGCCATGGTGGCGAGGTCCGCCAGCTTGGCGACGTTGGAGAGGACCAGCCGCTCATCAGTGAGCAGGCCGCAGGTCATCAGTGGCAGGGCCGCGTTCTTGGCGCCGGAGATGGCGATGGTGCCGGAGAGCGGTACGCCGCCGGTAATGCGAATCGAGTCCATTAATTATTACATCCTTGGCAGCGAGACGCCGCGCTGGCCCATATATTTGCCGGCTTTGTCGGCATAGGAGACTTCGCAAGGCGATTCGCCCTGCAAAAAAAGAAACTGGCAGATGCCCTCCCCGGCGTAGATCTTGGCCGGGAGCGGGGTGGTGTTGGAAATCTCGATCGTCACCTGGCCTTCCCATTCGGGCTCCAGGGGCGTGACGTTCACGATAATGCCGCAGCGCGCATAGGTGGATTTACCGAGGCAGACGACCAGGACATCACGCGGGATGCGGAAATATTCCACCGTATGGGTCAGCGCGAAGCTGTTGGGCGGGATGATGCAAACTGGACCTGTGCGGTCCACGAAGCTGCTGGGGTTGAAGTTCTTTGGGTCCACCACGGCGGAATCAACGTTGGTGAAGATCTTGAACTGGTCAGAGCAGCGGGCGTCATAGCCGTAGGAGGACAGGCCGTAGGAGATCACGCCGTCGCGCTTCTGTTCCTCCACGAAGGGCTCAATCATGCGCGATTCGAGGGATTTCCGCCGGATCCAATGGTCGGGCATTACGGGCATTTGTCGTCCTTTTCCGGCGTTTCAGGCATGCATTTGCCACGGGCCTGCGCCTTGCGGCGTTGCAGGTTGGCGCGCAGAGCCGCGGCTTCCGCCGCCTCGCGCGCGGCGCGGGCGGCCTCGGCGGGGCTGATTTTTGGCGGATTCTGCGGCGCTTTCATGGGGGTGTTCAAGCCATATGCAGGTTTGTCGTCAACCCCTGTTGCACACTGCGCGCGAGGGCGATATAGGGCGCGAACCGCACGCTGTCATAGCTCAGGGGTAGAGCACTTCATTGGTAATGAAGAGGTCCTGGGTTCAATTCCCAGTGACAGCACCAGCGGGCTTGAAACGTGGAGCCGCCTGG
>JAQUAC010000323.1 GCA_028687415.1 Acidocella sp.
GCGCCACGGGCTTCTGCTTGCGCACCATCTCGGTGTAGCGCTTGTACGCCTTGTAGGAGTTGGTGCCAACGGCGGTTTGCAACAGATGCACCGCGTTGTTGTCGAAAGCATGGATCTCGCCGGTCTTGCGCAGCCGGTACATGCCACCGATTTCCAACGGCACGACATTGCCGCTCCAGGCGGATTTATGCAGCTCCAGCACCTCATGCGCGATGCCGGGCAGGCCGATGCCGGAAATGCGCGAGGGCATGCCGGGGAAGAACTCGCCCACCAGTGCGCGGGAGAGGCCGATGGCCTCAAAGTTGTAGCCTCCGCGATAAGAGGAGACGACGGAGATGCCGAGCTTGGACATCACCTTCAGCAGGCCTTTATCCACCGCTTTTTTGTAGCGGTAGACGCATTCCTTGAGGCTGAGATTGCCGAACAGGCCGCGCGCATGGCGGTCAGCGATGCATTCCTGCGCCAGGTAGGCGTTGACCGTGGTGGCTCCCACGCCGACGAGCACGGCGAAATAATGCACGTCCAGGCACTCGGCGGCGCGCACGTTCAGCGAGGTGAAGGTGCGCAGCGACTGGCGCACCAGATGCGTGTGCACCGCGCCGGTGGCGAGGATCATGGGGATCGGCGCACGCTCGGGGTTCATAGCTTCGTCGGTTAGGATGACATGGGTACAGCCAGCGCGGACGCCCTCCTCGGCCTCGCGACGAATGCGCTCGATGGCGCGGCGCAGGCCGCCCTCACCGTTCGCCACCTTGAAGGTGCAGTCCACCACGCAGGCATGCTCGCCCATGGTCTTGCGCATGGCCTCGAATTCCACCGTGGAAAGCACGGGGGAATCAAGCTGCAGCAGGTCGCACTGCTCGGAATCCTCGTCCAGCACGTTGCCCAGATTGCCCAGGCGCGTCTTCAGCGACATCACCCGGGTTTCACGCAGGGAGTCGATGGCCGGGTTCGTCACCTGGCTGAAGCTCTGGCGGAAGTAATGGTGCAGGCCGCGATATTTATCGGACAGCACGGCGAGCGGCGTGTCGTCGCCCATCGAGCCGATGGCCTCCTGCGAATCCTCCACCATCGGGTGCAGGATCAGTTCCATCTCCTCCAGCGTGAAGCCCACGGCGAGCTGGCGGCGGCGCAGCCCCTCTGCATCCAGCTTCACAGGCTCAGGCGCGTCGGTCTTCACGATGTGGTCGATGACAGTGATGCGCTTGACCCAGGCGCCGAAATCCTGCCGGGCAGCCAGCATGTCCTTCATGTCCTGGTCGTGGTAGAATTTTGCCTCGTCGAGGTCCACGCCAATGGTCTGGCCGGGGCCAACCGCACCTTTTTCGACGATGTCTTCCTCATCCAGCTTCACCATGCCAGTCTCGGAGCCGACGATCAGCATCTTGTTGCGCGTGATCGAGTAACGCAGCGGGCGCAGGCCATTGCGGTCAAGCCCGGCGATGACGAAGCGGCCATCGGTGGCGGCCACGGCGGCGGGGCCGTCCCACGGTTCCATCACGGCGTTGCAGTAGGAGAACAGGTCGCGGTGCGACTGCTTCATGATCGCGTCCGCGCCCGATGCGGGCGGGATCATCAGCGCCTTGGCCATAGGCGCGTCGCGCCCGGCGCGCACCAGCAGCTCGAACACGTTGTCCAGGGCGGCGGTGTCTGACCCGCCAGCCTGCACCACGGGCTTCACGTAGTCCAGGAACTCATCCAGCCCCTCGGCGCCCAGGCGCGTCTCGTGGCTATTCATCCAGTTGATGTTACCGGCGACGGTGTTGATCTCGCCGTTATGCGCCAGCATGCGGAAGGGCTGCGCCAGCTTCCAGGTGGGGAAGGTGTTGGTGGAGTAGCGCTGGTGATAGATGGCGAAGCGCGAGACGAAGCGCTCATCCAGCAGATCGGGGTAGAAATCCGTCAGGCTCGCGGCCAGGAACATGCCCTTGTAGATGATGCTGCGGCAGGAGAGCGAGCAGAGATACAGCTCGGGGATCTGCGCCTCGATGGCCGCTTTTTCGATCTTACGGCGGATGATATACAACTCGCGCTCGAAATCATCCTCGGAGATGCCGCGCGCGTTCCAGAGCATGATCTGCTCGATCTCGGGACGGGTGGCGTTGGCCTTCTCGCCGATGCAGTCGACATTGATGGGCACCTGGCGCCAGCCGTAAATCCGGTAGCCGAAATTCAGGATCTCGGTTTCCACGATCTGGCGGCAGCGCTCCTGCGCGCCGAGATCGGTTTTGGGGAGGAACACCTGGCCGACGGCGATGGGGCCCTCGCGCAGGCCGTCACCGCCACGGCGGATTTCGGCGGCGAAGAAATCGCGCGGGATTTCGATATGGATGCCGGCGCCGTCGCCGGTCTTGCCGTCAGCGTCCACGGCGCCGCGGTGCCAGAGCGCCTTCAGCGCGTCGATGCCCGCCTGCACGATGTCGCGGCGCTTTTTGCCGTCCAGTGCGGCGACGAGGCCGACACCACAGGCATCATGCTCCTGCTCCGAGGAGTAGGTGTCACGCAGAATAGTCTTGTTCTTTTCCCAGCCGGCCAGGAATTCGGTTGCGGTTTCTTCAGTCATTTTGGTCTTACTCCGCGGCTTGAACATTGGTGGCAGCAAGAAAATGGCGGTGGATGGCGGCGGCGGCGTCACGCCCGTCGCGGATGGCCCATACGACGAGGGAGGCGCCACGCACGATGTCGCCGGCGGCGAACACGCCAGGCAGGCTGGTCTCGAAAGTCTTGGGGTTCGCCTTCAGCGTACCCCAGCCGGTGAGCCGCAGCCCCGGCTCGTTGAACGCCACCGGCAAGTCCTCCGGGTCGAAGCCCAGCGCCTTGATGACGAGATCGGCTTTAACCGTGAAGGCCGATCCTTCGATGGTTTCCACGGATTGGCGGCCCGAGGCATCCGGCAGGCCCAGATGCATGCGGATGGCGCGCACGCCGGTGACGGTGTCATCGCCCAGGAAGGCTTCCGGGGCTGCGAGCCAGGTGAAGGTCACGCCTTCTTCCTCGGCATTCTTCACCTCGCGCAGTGAGCCCGGCATGTTCTGGCGGTCGCGGCGGTACAGGCAGGTGACGCTCTAGGCCTCCTGGCGGATGGCGGAGCGCACGCAATCCATCGCGGTGTCGCCGCCGCCGATGACCACCACATCCTT
>JAQUAC010000036.1 GCA_028687415.1 Acidocella sp.
CGTGCCGGACCGGCCAGACACCCGCAAGGCCCACACCTACACCACCCCCAAATCCGGCGGGGTCGGCATTGTTTGCGCCTTTCTGCTGGGGGTTTTGCTGCTCTACCGCTACGGTCAGGTCTCGCGCCTGGCGGAGGGGTATTTCATCGGCGTCATCGCCGCCGCCGTGCTCATGGCCGCGGTTTCGCTGCTGGACGACCTGCTGAACCTCTCTTTCCTGGTCAAGCTGGCCACGCAGTTCGTCGCGGCGGCGGCGGCGGCGGCCTCGGGGCTATGGGTGCACAGCCTGGCGCTGCCCTATTACGGCGAGATGGAACTCGGCTGGGCCGGGCTGCCGCTCACAATGTTCTTCCTGCTCTTCGTCACCAATGCGATGAATTTCATCGACGGGCTGAACGGCCTCGCCGCCGGTGTCACCCTCATCGCCTGCCTGTTCCTCGCCGGCATCGCCGGGCTGCATGGGGGCTTCTTCGTCTACACCGCCTCGCTGCTGCTGGCCGGCGGGGTGCTGGGCTTCCTGCCCTACAACTTCCCGCGTGGCAAAATCTTCATGGGCGATGTCGGCAGCCAGTTCTGCGGCTTCATGCTGGCGCTGTTCGGCGTTGCCGCCACGCGGTTCCAGGGTGTGCCCTTGTCCTTCCTGCTGGTGCCGTTTCTGCTCTCCGGCGTGCTGTACGATGTCGCCTTCACCCTCATCCGCCGCTTGGTGGCCGGGGAGAATATCGCCAAGGCGCATAACGGCCACCTCTATCAGGTGGTGCGCCGCGCGGGCATGGATGCACGGCTCGTCGCCGTCATCCATTGGGGCTTCGCGGTCATCGGCGGCGCCACCGCCGTTGCCTTCCTTAACGCGCCTTCAGCCTGGCGCTTGCCCATCGGCTTGGCGCCGCTCGCCGTGCAACTGGGCTGGACGGCTTATGTTATCCGCCGCACCCGCAAGGCGGCGCTGGGGGTTTGGTAGCCGCGCGCTAAATCCCGAAGATTGAAACCAGCAACGGCAACAGCATCGAGGTCGCGACCCCGTTCAGCCCAATGGCCAGCCCGCCGAACGCCCCGGCGGTTTCGCTCAGCGTCAGTATATGCGCCGTGCCCAACCCATGCGCCGCCACCCCCACGGCCAAGCCCCGCGCCCGCCAATCCGTCACCCGGCACAGGCGGAACAGCGGTGAGGACACCAATATGCCAAACATGCCGGTGATGATGACGAACACGGCGGTCAGCGTGGGGATGCCGCCGAGTTGCTGGGAGATGCCCATGGCGATGGGCGTGGTCACCGATTTCGGGCCCAGCGAGACCTCAATTGTCCGTGGCGCGCCCATGAGATGCGCGATCAGCATCGCTGACCCGGCGGCGGTCAACGAGCCCGCGATGATCGCGGTGCCGATGGGAATGAAATTTTTCCGGATCGCCTGCCAGTTGGCGTGCATCGGCACGGCCAGCGCCACCGTGGCCGGGCCGAGCAGGAAGTGGATATACATCGCCCCGGTGAAATAAGCCTGGTAGCTGGTATGGGTGAGCAGCAGCAGCGCCACCAGAATGGTAATGGACATCACCGCCGGGTTGGTCAGTGTCGTGTGCCCGGCCAGCCCATCGATAAAGCGCGCCGCCTCCCACACGCACAGCGTCGCGGTTAGCCCCAGCAGCGGCTGCGTCTGCAAATACACCCAGATGTGAAAGAACGGCAGCAGATGCAGACTATGCATTTGGCCGCGCCTCCCGGTTCATAAACCATTGCATGATGATCCCCGTGACCGCGAGCCCCAGCACGGTGGAGACCGGAATGGCGACAAGCAGCGCCAGCGAGTTCTCCCGCAGGGCGGGCAGTTCGCTCACCACCCCCACCCCGGCGGGCACGAACAGCAGACCCAGATGCTTCAGCAACCCTTGCGACGTCTCGCGCAGCTCCACCGCTGGCCCGCCTGTCCGGAGCAGAATGAGCAGCAGCAGCACCAGCCCCAGCACCGGCCCCGGTACGGGTAGCCCCATGCCCTGCTGAATAATCGTCCCGGCCAGCTGACACAGCAGCAGAATAGCCAATGCCCGCACCATGGCGCCGCTCCTTCGGTTCTGGAAACGCCGCACCGCTTGCCGTACCGGCAAAGCTGCACGATCATGCCTTAACCCATCGACAAAGGCGGAACCATTGCCAAGCTGGCAGTCCTACATTGTTCATCCGGTTCTGCGCTTTTACGTGAAGCGGCGCCTGGCTCGCGCCATCTCGCCGCAGCAGGCCCGCGCGGCGCTCGGCACCTCCATGCCGTCACCACCGGGCATTGTTTTTACCCCTGGCACGTTGGGTGGCATCGCGGGGGAGTGGGCTGAAGGGCCGGGGGAGGCCCGTGGCACGCTGCTTTACCTGCACGGCGGCGGTTATTTCACCTGCTCGCCGCAGACCTACCGCTCCATCACCGGCGCCTACGCCAAGCGTGGCCTGCGCGTATTCGCGCCGGATTACCGCCTTGCCCCGGAACACCCGTTCCCAGCCGCAATAGAGGATGCCCTGGCGGTCTACACCGCCCTGCTGGCGCAAAACCCCGCCGCCAGCCTCGCCATCGGCGGGGATTCAGCCGGTGGCGGTCTTGCCTTGGCCACGCTCCTCGCCGCGCGCGGCAAAGCCCTGCCCATGCCCGTTTGCGCCCTGCTGTTCTCGCCCTGGACGGACCTCGCCGCCACCGGCGCCTCCGTTACCACCAACGCGCGGCGGGAGAGCATGCTCTACGCCCCCCGGCTCGGTGAATGCGCGAGCCATTATCTGGCCGGGGCCGACCCCAGAAACCCGCTGGCCTCGCCGCTCTACGCCGACCTCAGCGGTCTGCCGCCACTGCTCATCCAGGTCAGCGAGATGGAGATATTGCGCGACGATTCCATCCGCTTGGCCGAGCGTGCCCGGGTAGCGGGCGTGAGCGTCGATCTTTCCGTCTGGCGCAACCTCCCGCATGTCTGGCAGGTGAGCCAGAACTTTCTTCCTGAAGCCCGCAAAGCTCTCGATCAGGCCGCAGCTTTTGCCAAAACCGCCCTTGCATCCGGCGGCGGCCCAGCGTAAACGCGGCACTTCCTAGCTGCCGGTCGGGATCGGCGGCTCAATTTGCATGGAGCTGACACGGTGAAACCGAACATTCATCCGGACTATCACGAGATCAACATCATCATGACCGATGGTACGGAATTCAAGACCCGGTCGTGCATGGGCAAGCCGGGCGATACCCTGCGCCTGGACATCGACCCGAAATCTCACCCGGCTTGGACCGGCGTGCAGCGCGTGATGGACACTGGCGGTCAGGTCGCCAAGTTCAACAAGCGCTTCGCCAGCATCGGCACCCGCAAGGCCTGAGTCCCGCTCCGGCGGCTCAGCGGCACGCAAAAGGCCAGGGGGCTCCGCTCCCTGGCCTTTTTCATGGGCGTCATTTTTGGCGCGTGACAGCCCAACCAGCCCCGCGCGTGATTGGTATCAGCTGTGCCGGCCCCAGAAGAGCTGGATGTTGTGCAACTGGTCCTTGAAGAAATGCGAAAACACATGCCCGCCGCGGCCAGTGGCGACAAAGTACAGGTTATCGCTGGTTTCCGGGTGCAGCACGGCCTCTATGGCGGCGCTGCCGGGGGCGCAGATGGGGCCGGGCGGCAGGCCCGCATACATATAGGTGTTGTAGGGGGAGGGGTTGTCCAGATCCGCGCGGGTGATGCTCTTGCCGCCTGACTGCGCACCATTGCTGGCGGCGTAGATCACAGTCGGGTCTGCTTGCAGTTTCATGCCCTGGCGCAGCCGGTTCTCGTACACCCCGGCGACTTTCGGCAGCTCGGCGGGCAGCGGGGTTTCCTGCTGCACGATGGAGGCGAGGATGACCGCCTGTTCCGGCGTGGTGAAAGGCAAATTCGGGGCGCGCTTGGCCCAGGCGGTAGACAGATCTGTCTGCATCGCCGCCTCCGCGCGCGACAATATGGCCTTGCGCGGCGTGCCCCAGAGATAATTATAGGTCTGCGGGAGGACCGCCCCGTCTACCGGCGCCTCCACATGGCCGGTGGCCACGGGCGCGTCGTTCAGGATTTTCGCGATCTGCGCACCGGTCAGCCCCTCGGGGATGGTGACCTGATGCTGCACCGGCGCCGCATGGCGCAGGATGTTCAGAATTTCACCCAGGCTGGCACGGGCGGGGAAGAGGAACTCTCCGGCATGCAGCGGACCTGCCCGGTGGGTGAGGTACGCGGCAATACGGAAGATCAGCTTGTGGCGGATGGCCCCATCTTGCGCCAGGGCTTCAGCCGCGGTGGAGCTGCCCCCCTCGGGCACCACGATTGCCTCGCTCTGCCGCAGCGGGCCGGGTGCATTGTAGCTCTGCTCCACCGCCATCTGGCCGAGGCGCAGTATGACGAGCAGAGCTACGAGGGGAAGAACAATCCGGCCGGCGCGGGGAGGAATCAGACAGCCCGCTTGAAGATGACGGAGGCGTTGGTGCCGCCGAAGCCGAAGCTGTTGGACAGCACCACGTCAATCTTGCGCTGCTGCGCCGTCAGCGCCACGCGGTCGATAACGCTCTCCCGGCTCGGTGCATACAGGTTCAGCGTCGGTGGGGCGACGTTGTCGCGGATGGCGAGGATTGAGAAGATTGCCTCAATGGCGCCCGCAGCACCCAGCAGATGCCCGGTGGCCGATTTGGTGGAGGACATGGCAACCGTCTTGGCGTGGTCGCCGAACATGTTCTCGACCGCTTCCAACTCCAGATCGTCGCCCATGGGCGTGGAGGTGCCGTGCGCGTTCACGTACTGCACATCCGCCGGGGTGAGGCGGCCATTCTTGAACGCGGCCTTCATGGCGCGGAAGGCGCCGTCATGATGCTCGGCCGGGGCGGTGATGTGGTGCGCGTCGCCGGACATGCCGTAGCCGCCGATCTCGGCGTAAATTTTTGCGCCGCGCTTCTTGGCGTGCTCGTATTCCTCAAGCACCACAACACCGGCGCCCTCGCCCATCACGAAGCCGTCGCGGTCCTTATCCCAGGGGCGGGAGGCCTCGGCCGGGCGGTCGTTAAAGCCGGTGGAAAGAGCGCGGGCGGCGCAGAACCCGGCAATGCCGAGTTGGTTCACGGCAGCCTCGGCGCCGCCGGCCACCATCACGTCAGCATCGCCGAAGGAGATCAGCCGCGCGGCGTCGCCAATGGCGTGCACGCCGGTGGCGCAGGCCGTGACCGCGGAGTGGTTGGGGCCTTTCAGGCCGTATTTGATGGAGACCTGGCCCGAGATCAGGTTGATGAGCGCGGCGGGGATGAAGAACGGGGAAACCCGCTTCGCCCGGCCCTCATGCACCATGATCGAGGTCTCATAGATGGTCTGCAGCCCGCCAATGCCGGAGCCGATCATCACGCCCGAGGCGCATTTGTCATCTTCGGTTTCCGGCGCCCAGCCGGAATCCGCCATCGCCTGGGCCGCCGCGACCATGCCGTGATGGATGAAGCGATCCATCTTCTTCAGCTCTTTCACGGCGATCCATTCGGCGAGGTCGAGCTTGCCGTCCGCGGCTTTGCCCGCCGGCACCTGGCCAGCGATTTTCGCACCTAGCTCCGTGGTGTCGAAGGAATCAATCGCGGTAATCCCGGATTCCCCGTTGATCAGCTTCTTCCAGACGTGTTCAACACCAACCCCAAGCGGGCAAGTGATCCCCATCCCTGTTACGACAACACGGCGCATGCGAACTCCTCGGACGGCTCTAACTCAGCGAATGGGGCTGATTACTCAGCCTTCTGCTTCTCGATGTACTCGATCGCGTCCTTGACGGTCGTGATCTTCTCGGCGGCATCCTCGGGGATTTCCACGCCGAACGCTTCTTCGAACGCCATCACCAGCTCAACCGTGTCCAGCGAGTCAGCGCCCAGATCGTCGATGAAAGAGGCTTCGGCGGTCACCTTGCCCTCGTCAACGCCGAGATGTTCGACAACAATTTTCTTAACCTTGTCGGCGATTTCGCTCATAAACTTCACTTTCCTGCTGGTTTGGTAGAGTCCAGCGCCACCGTGTCCGGCCTTGCTGGGATAAGAATTGTTAAACTTAGACGTCGGGGCGCTTAGCATGGTTTTTTACACAACGCCAAGCGCCCTTCTGCACCCGATGCGGGTTCAGACCATCGCCATGCCGCCATTCACATGCAGCGTGGCCCCGGTGGTCCATCCGGCCTCGTCGGCGGCAAGGTACACCACTGCGGCGGCGATGTCCTTCGGCGCGCCCAGGCGGCCGAGCGGAATTTTGGTGGCGAGGTCGGCGCGCTGCGCCTCGGAGAGCGCATCGGTCATCGGGGTTTCGATGAAGCCGGGGGCGACAAGGTTCACGGTGATCCCGCGCGAGGCGACTTCCTGCGCCAGTGCCTTGGTCAGGCCGATGAGCCCGGCCTTGGCGGCGGCGTAGTTGGCTTGGCCGGGGTTGCCGGTGGAGCCGACCACGGAGCCGATATTGATGATGCGCCCGGCCTTGCGGCGGAGCATGAATTTAAGCGCGGCGCGGATGAGGCGGAACGGGGCCGCCAGATCGACATTCAGAACCTTGTCCCAATCGGCGTCGGACATGCGCATGGCCAGGCCGTCCTTGGTCAGCCCGGCATTGTTCACCAGGATATCCACCTTGCCCATGGCGGCTTCGGCGTCCGTGATCAGGCGCAGGGCTTCCTCGGGCTGGCTGAGGTCGGCCGGGAGCACATGCACGCGCTCCTTCAGCTCGGCGGCCAGGGTTTCCAGCGCCTCGCGCCGCGTGCCGGAGAGGGCGACCACGGCGCCTTGCGCGTGCAAGGCCCGGGCGATCTCGGCGCCGATGCCGCCGGAAGCGCCGGTAACGAGCGCGGTTTTTCCAGTCAGGTCAAACATTTACAGAACTTTCAGCAGAGCTTCGATATCAGCCGGGGAGCCGACGGAAATGGCGGCGGCGTCCGGCGCGATGCGCTTGACCAGCCCGGCCAGCACCTTGCCGGTGCCAAGCTCAATGAAACTGTCCACGCCCAGGGCCACCATCTCCTGCACGCTTTCGCGCCAGCGCACGGTGGCGGTCACCTGCTGCACCAGCAGGTCGCGGATCTCGTTCGGGTCGGTCACTTTTTGTGCCGTCACGTTAGCCACCACGGGCACGATGGGGGTGCGGGGCGGGGTGTTGGCGAAGGCCTCGGCCATGGCGTCCGCCGCCGGGGCCATCAGTGCGCAATGGAAAGGGGCGGAGACCGGCAGCAGCATGGCGCGCTTCACGCCCTTGGTCTTGGCGATCTCGATGGCACGCTCCACCGCGGCCTTGTGGCCGGAAATAACCACCTGACCGCCGCCATTATCGTTGGCGGCGGAGATGACCTCGCGCCCCGCCGGGCCCATCTCGGCCTCGGCGCAAATCTCGCGGGCCAGTTCCATCTCCACGCCCAGCAGGGCCGCCATGGCACCCTGGCCAGCGGGCACGGCGCGCTGCATGGCTTGGCCGCGCAGCTTCAGCAGCTGCGCGGTATCGGCAATGGAGAACGCCTCCGCCGCCGCCAGCGCGCTGTATTCACCCAGGGAATGCCCGGCGACCAGCGCCACTTTCTCCTTCAAGGAGAACCCACCTTCTACTTGCAGCACCCGCAGTACCGCGAGGGACACCGCCATGAGCGCCGGCTGGGCGTTCTCGGTCAGGGTCAGCTCCTCGATTGGTCCTTCGAACATCAGTTTCGAGAGCTTCTGCTTCAAAACCTCGTCAACTTCCTCGAACACGCGCCGCGCGGGGGCGAAGGCGGCGGCGAGGTCGCGGCCCATGCCGACGGCTTGGCTGCCTTGTCCCGGGAATATGAAGGCGTGAACCGCCATGTCTTGGGTCTCCTTTAGCTCACGGCGCACCTAGCATGCGCGGCCCGCTTGTCAAAATTCTTGCCTCTAAAGCAGCCCCAGCGCGGCCAGCTCCCGGCGCATGGCTTCGGGCATGTTGGCGGTGTCCTGGGAGGTGTTGAGGTCCGCCGGGGCGTCTTCCGGCTTTAAATACCGCCAGCCCTGGAAGGCGCGCATCGCGCGGGCCTCCACGCGCACCAGCGCCGGGTCCAGCACCAGGGCGGCGCAGGGGGAGCCGTCGCTCTCGGTCTCGGGCAGGATATTAAGGATACGCTGGCGCACCAGCACGGCGCCGCCGATCACCCAATAGATGGAGCCGCCATCGCAAAGCTCGGCGGCGCGCTTGGGGGTATTCCGGGTGGTGTGGCGCAATGGCGGGTTACGTGCCGCCATTGCCGTTTGCAGCGCCGCGAGGTGCGCGACATCACGCACCCCGACAGCGAGTTTGATCAGGTGGATCAGTTCTTGGCCTTGTCCACCAGGGCGTTCTTGCCGATCCAGGGCATCATGGCGCGCAGCTTGGCGCCCACTTCCTCGATGGGATGAGCGGCATTGCGGCGGCGGATGGCCTTGAAGCTGCTCTGGTGCACCTTGTTTTCCAGCATCCAGTCGCGGGTGAAGCGGCCGGTCTGGATGTCGGTTAGCACCTTCTTCATCTCGGCCTTGGTCTCGGCGGTGATGATGCGCGGGCCGGTGACATATTCACCATACTCGGCGGTGTTGCTGATGGAGTAGTTCATGTTGGCGATGCCGCCTTCGTAGATCAGGTCCACGATCAGCTTCACCTCATGCAGGCACTCGAAATAGGCCATCTCGGGGGCGTAGCCGCCCTCGACCAGTGTCTCGAAGCCGGCGCGGATCAGCTCGACCAGACCGCCGCACAGCACGACCTGCTCGCCGAACAAATCGGTCTCGCACTCTTCCTGGAAGGTGGTCTCGATGATGCCGCCCTTGCCGCCGCCATTGGCCGAGGCATAGGAGAGGGCGATGTCCAGTGCGTTGCCGGTGACGTTCTGCGCCACGGCAACCAGGCTCGGCACGCCGCCGCCCTTCAGGTATTCGCCGCGCACCGTGTGACCGGGGCCCTTGGGGGCGACCATGAACACGTCGATATCCGCGCGCGGCTCGATGAGGTTGAAGTGCACGTTCAGGCCGTGCGCGAAGGCCAGCGCCGCGCCGGGGCGCATGTTGGCGGCCAGATGGTCGCGGTACAGGTCGGACTGGCCTTCATCCGGGGTCAGGATCATCACCACGTCGGCCCAGGCGGCGGCTTCGGACGGGGTCATGACCTTCAGGCCAGCGCCCTCGGCCTTGGCGATGGCGGTGGAACCGGGGCGCAGGCCGATGGCCAGCTCCTTCACGCCGCTATCCTTCAGGTTCAGCGCATGCGCGTGACCCTGGCTGCCATAGCCGATGATGGCGACCTTCTTGCTCTTGATGAGATTAACGTCGGCATCCCGATCGTAGTAAACGCGCATGTGACTGTGTCCCTAGCTTTTGTTTGAAAAATACTGGCGCGTCCCCTATTACGTTTTCATGCGGCTGTCACCTTGACGCCGCATGGGGGAACGCGCCGGAAATGTCCGCGAATGGCGGGGTGGATTACCCGATGGTTTTGACACCCCGGGCGATGGCGGCCACGCCGGTGCGGGAAACCTCGGCCAGCCCCAGCGGGCGCATCAGGTCCAGGAAAGCGTCCAGCTTGTCGGTGGCGCCGGTCAGCTCGAAGGTGAAGCTCTCGGTCGTGGCATCGATGACCCGCGCGCGGAAGGCGTCGGCCAGGCGCAGGGCCTCGGCGCGTTTTTCGCCGGTGCCGAGGACCTTGATCAGCGCCAATTCGCGGGCCAGATGCGGGCCCTCGGTCAGGTCCAGCACTTTGTATATCGGCACCAGACGGTCCAGCTGCGCCTTGATCTGCTCGATGACCATCTCGGTCCCGCGCGTGACGATGGTGATGCGGCTCTTGCTGCCGTCGCGCTCCACGGGGGCCACGGTCAGGCTGTCGATGTTATAGCCGCGGCCGGAGAACAGCCCGATGACACGGGCCAGCACGCCGGATTCGTTCTCGACCAGTACAGAGATAGTGGCGCTTTGCATATCGTTATTGGCCATCAGACGAGCGCCATTCCGGCATCGGTCACGCCCGGTTGCCCGCCGCTGTTCTTATGCGCCGGCCCCAGCAGCATCTGGTTATGCGCCGCACCCGAGGGGATCATCGGGTACACGTTCTCAGTCTCGTCCACGCAAATATCCGCAATCACCGGCTTGTCCACCGCAATCATCTCCGCAATCACCCGGTCCAGATCCTCGACCTTTTCCGCGCGCAGACCGACCGCGTGGAAACTCTCCGCCAGCTTCACGAAGTCCGGCAGCGCCTCGGAATAGGAGCTGGAATAGCGGCTGCCGTGCAGCAGCTCCTGCCATTGGCGGACCATGCCCATGTAGTGGTTGTTCAGGATGAAGATTTTCACCGGCAGGCGGAACTGCGCCAGCGTGCCCATCTCCTGGATGTTCATCAGCGTGCTGGCTTCGCCGGCGATATCGATGACCAGCGCGTCCGGATGCGCCACCTGCACGCCCATGGCGGCGGGCAGGCCATAGCCCATGGTGCCCAGGCCGCCGGAGGTCATCCAATGGTTCGGCTTGTCAAACTTGAAGTACTGGGCGGCCCACATCTGGTGCTGGCCGACCTCGGTGGTGACAAAAGTCTCGCGCCCGCGCGTGGCCTTGTAGAGCTGCTCAATGGCGTATTGCGGCTTGATGATACTGCCGGGAGCGCGGTTCTGGGTGTAGCGCAGCGAGTTTTTGCTCCGCCACACGTCGATTTGCCCCCACCATTGCGCCATGGCGTCTTTGTCCTGCTGGTGGGGGTCCTTCTTCCACGCGGCGATCAGCGCCTTCAGCGTGGCCAGGGCGTCGCCCACGATGGCGACATCCACGACCACTGACTTGTTGATGTTCGCGGGGTCGATATCGGCGTGGATTTTCTTGCTGCCCGGGGAGAAAGCATTCAGCCGCCCGGTCACGCGGTCGTCGAACCGCGCGCCGAGATTCAGCATCACGTCGCAATCATGCATGGCCAGATTGGCCTCGTAAGTGCCGTGCATGCCCAGCATGCCGAGGAATTGCGGGTCGTTGGCCGGGTAGGCGCCCAGGCCCATCAGTGTGTTGGTGCAGGGGAAGCCGGTGAGGCGCACGAACTCCGTGAGCAGTCTGGAGGCTTCCGGCCCGGCATTGATGATGCCGCCGCCGGCATACACAACCGGGCGCTGGCTGCGCTTGAGCAGGTGCACAGCCTCGGCGATCTTGTTCGGGTCCGGCTCGGTGCGCGGGCGGTAGCTGCGGTGCGGCAGGGTGCTCGGCTCGCGGTACGGCGCCGGGGCGATGAGGATGTCCTTCGGCAAATCGATCAGCACCGGGCCGGGGCGGCCATGCTTGGCGACATAGAACGCCTCATGCACCACGCGGGCGAGGTCCTCGGAGCGTTTGACCAGATAGTTATGCTTGGTCGCCTGGCGGGTGATGCCGGTGGTGTCGGCCTCCTGGAAGGCGTCATTGCCGATGAGGTGCGTGGGCACCTGGCCGGTGAGGCAGACGATGGGAATGGAGTCCATCAGCGCGTCCACCAGCCCGGTGACGGCGTTGGTGGCGCCGGGGCCGGAGGTGACGAGCACGCAGCCGACCTTGCCGGTGGAGCGGGCGTAACCCTCCGCCGCATGCACGGCGGCCTGCTCGTGCCGCACCAGGATGTGGCGGATCGCGGTCTGCTGGAACAGCGCGTCGTAAATCGGCAGCACGGCGCCGCCGGGATAGCCGAAAATCACGTCCACGCCCTGCGCCGTGAGAGCCCTGAGCAGGGCCTCCGCGCCTGAGTTCATCAGTTCGGTCGTTGCAATCGTGCCGTCCATCGTCATTCTGCCATTCCGCGGGGGGTTGATCTGGAACCGGTTACTAGCTGACGCGGCCGAGGTCAACTGGGGGCGTTCACAAAATTAATCAAATCAGCCGTAAAACTTTCCGAAAGTTGCGTGAAACCGTCTATTCGCGACTGAATTATTTGCATGTCAGGGCTGCTGGCCAATCTCTGGTGCCGAAACCACGTCATTTGGCGCTTGGTGTACTGGTGTGTGGCGAGCACGGCGCGAGCCTGGGCGTCTTTCAGGGAGATGGTCCCGTTTATATAGGCGCCGAGTTCCGGCACGCCATGGGCGCGCATCAGTGGCAGGCTGGCATCCAGCCCCAGAGCCAGGAAGGCCCGCACTTCCTCGACCGCGCCCTGGTCCAGCATGGCGGCGAAGCGCGTGGCGATGGCTTCGCGCAGCAGGTCGCGCGGCGGGTCGAGCAGGACCATCTTTACCCGCCAGCCGGTGAGTTTGTCCGTGGGCTGCGCTTGCCACCAGGCCAGGCCCCGGCCCGTGCCCAGCAGCACTTCATAGGCGCGGGCGATGCGCTGGCTGTCTCCTGGCTTGAGTTTTGCCGCGGTCTCCGGGTCCAGCTTCGCATGCAGCGCCTCTGGGCCAAGTTGGGCGAGCAAGCGCCGCGCCTCGGCACGGGCGGCCTCGCCGGGGTCGGGGATGTCGGCGATGCCGTTGATCAGGGAGGAGAAATACATGCCGGTGCCGCCGCATAGAATGGGGAATTCGGCATGCTCCAGCGCCCCCAGTGCCGCCTGCCGCCACCAGGCGGCGTTGGCGGGTTCGGCGGCTGCGCGCACGCCATATAAAAGATGCGGGGCGGCGGCCTCATCCTCCGGGCTGGGCCTGGCGGTGACGATGCGCAGCTCGCGGTAGCACTGCATGGCGTCCGCGTTGATGATGGTGCCGCCCAGGCGGCGGGCCAGGGCCAAGGCGAGCGCGGATTTCCCGCTCGCCGTCGGCCCCGCAATAATGAGCGAATTGCGTTGCTCCGAACCGTTCTCTGTCTTACCAGTCGCGACCATGTCTTATATCGTCATTTTGGTTGCCAACCGGCAAGCCGGCCCCCTTACACAATCCGACACCAAGCGCGCGGAG